>DATEGW010000075.1:0-21567 GCA_035279845.1 Candidatus Acidiferrales bacterium
CCATTGACGCTCAAGCTGGCACTTATTTCTGCTTGCTAACTGAAGCAACCGCCTTCAACTAGTGCGCATACTGGCGTTGCAGATATCGAATGGTTTGCGCGGTAAGGTCGGAATAATTCTCATGTAGCGCGGATTCGAGCGCCTGCTCAGGCGAAGGATCCACAGCCACGCGATCAAGCAACCGGCTGACGTCTCCCATCCCGCCTGCATCAACGATGGATTCAATCGCCGCCAGCGACCACGCATAAGCGTAAGCGGCTGAATCTCCTGATAGTTCCATCCACGAACCTTCCAAGCCATTGAGCTGAGGCTCCCGCCCTTGATTTGCGGCCTCGAGCAGCGCGCTCGCGGTGGGCCCGCTGCGCAGCCCTTCCATATATTGTGCGATCCCTTCCTGCAGCCAAGTCGGCGCTCGCCCACGAGTTTCTTGGCCCACAAAACTATGCGTGAGTTCATGCCGCAGAACACGCGCGAGTTGCGGCGTAACTCCCGTAAGCCCCTGCACAGGAATGCGCAACCGGCCATCGTTAAGTGCGCCCACCCAGCCCGGCGCGCGCGTGATGTCCGCAAACGCCTGATTCGTGTAAAGAATCACGCCAATTTGCTCCGGTGGCGTGTAATCGAGCTGTGATTGAATATCGTCGAAATCTTGTTCGAGGGCCGTGAGAATCGCAGCGGCGAGATCGGGCGTCGCTGCGCCGGAGTATTTCAGATCGAAGTGCGCAGTTTCGCCTTCGCGATAGGTCTCTTCCTCGGATTTATCCCGTTCGGCCTTTTCAAGCGCTTGGGCCACGTCCGGATCGGGCCGGAGCTTTTGCGCTCTCTGCCATTCAGACACAGCCTGATCCAGTTTATTTGCGCCGTAGTATGCCCAACCCTCAAGCTTGGCGATATCGGCGGAATTTGGTGCCACGCGCCGCGCCTGTTCCAGCACGTCGGTCGCATCCGTAAAACGGCTCTGGCGTAAATACAAAACTGCAATATTCAGAAGCAGCGCGGTATTTTGCGGATCGAACACAAGAGCCTGTTTGTACTGATCTATTGCGGAATTTGTATTTCCCCTTCTAACCAGAAACTGCGCTGCCGCATGATGCGCGACATCGTCCTTAGCGATGTCGATCACGGCGCCGAAGCGCGCTTGATTATCCAGACGCGCTAGGTATTCGTAATCGATTGCGCCGCTGTGAACGGCGAGTGCCGTTATGGCGTCGTATCCGGAAGCTGGCGAGATCGCCGCTGCATCCACATGAACCGAATCCGCCGCGGTTTCAGCGGCGTTCGCGGCGCTCGTATAAGCGAAATCGTTTTTGTCGATGTGATCCACGATCGATTCTGGTATCGACATCTCGCCCGCAGGCGTCTGGTACGTCACCTTCCCATCCGACTCAACAATGTCGGACGCCGCGATTTTCCGCCCGTTTTTGAGAACGATTGTGTCTGCCTGCGAAGTTCCCGCGCAAAAGACAGCCGCTCCCGCAAGAATTGCGCAGACCAGTGGCAGGGCGAACGCACGAACGTTGTGGCGGAAGCGCATTGGACAATCTTAACAATTAGCGCGTGTGTCTTACGGACGGCGAAACGCCGGCATTCTTTAATGTAAACAGACGCGAAATCCACGCACGCAAGCTGCCAGCCCGCGAATCGTTAAGTTTTTTTGCAGGCCAGCTAAGAATTTCTACGGTAAAAAAATATTGAAATCAGCTTGCGTAGACGCGGCAATAAGTTTAATCTGTTGCGTCCTAAAGTGAATGTTGAGCGTAATTATACGAAGCACAAGCGGTCTCGAGAACGGTTCGGAGTAATCATCGATCAACCGCGATGATAGGCGTTTAAAAGGTCTCTTCCGATCCGCATTCGGGCGCACCGAATAGTCTGGGGAACTTCGAGTGGATTCTGAGGGTTCTCAAAAAAGAGATGTGTCGTATAAGCCTGAGCCGCTGATTTCGCCCGGGCATACGTTTTCTTCAGTTACCGATAAGATCAGCGCTATCGTCCTTAAGAACGGGACGACTCCGGGCTGGGCTTTCGGTTTCCTCATCAGCCTTGGCCTGCTGATGCTGCTGAACACCGTGATCACGCTTCTCGCGATCAAGGGTGTGGGAATCTGGGGCATTCGCATTCCGGCGGCTTGGGGCTTTGCGATCGTCAACTTCGTCTGGTGGATCGGAATCGGTCACGCCGGAACGCTGATTTCCGCCTTCCTTTTGCTCTTGCACCAGCGGTGGCGCACGTCGATCAACCGTTTTGCCGAAGCGATGACGATTTTTGCCGTTATGTGCGCGGGTATGTTCCCGCTGCTGCACATGGGCCGCCCCTGGTTGTTTTACTACCTGCTTCCGTATCCGAACCCAATGTGGCTGTGGCCACAGTTCCGCAGCCCGCTGGTTTGGGACGTGTTCGCAGTATCCACATACTTCACCGTTTCTCTTCTTTTCTGGTTTGTCGGCATGATTCCGGACCTTGCCACGCTGCGCGATCGCGCGAAGAGCAAGGCGACCAAGATAATCTACGGCATTCTTTCCATGGGCTGGCGCGGTTCGGCCGTCCACTGGTCGCGCTATGAGACGGCTTCGCTGCTGCTGGCTGGCCTCTGCACACCACTGGTCGTCTCTGTCCATACGGTTGTGAGCTTCGATTTCACGATCGCTCTCGTTCCTGGCTGGCATAGCACGATCTTCCCGCCATATTTCGTTGCTGGTGCGATCTATTCCGGATTTGCCATGGTGCTTACGCTCGCGATTCCGCTGCGCAAGTACTATCACTTGGAAGATCTAGTCACCATTCGTCACCTGGACATCATGTCCAAGGTAATGCTTGCAACAGGATTGATCGTGGCTTATGGCTATGCCATGGAAACCTTCATGTCCTACTACAGCGGCGATCCGTTCGAGCGGGACATGATAAACCTGCGCATGTTTGGGCCGTACGCGGCGGTCTATTGGACGCTCATTGCAACGAACCTGCTGATTCCTCAGTCGCTTTGGAGTAGGAAGGTGCGCCGCAATACGGTGGCTGTATTCATTATTTCGCTCATCATCAACATGGGAATGTGGCTTGAGCGGTTCGTCATCGTCGCGGTAAGCCTCACGCGCGACTTTACCCCGTCCGCTTGGGGAATGTATTACCCGACGGGTTGGGACTGGGCGACATTCCTGGGCACGGTAGGCCTGTTCTTTACGCTGTTCTATCTGTTCTTGCGGTTCCTGCCCATGATTTCGATTGTCGAGGTTCGTTCGCTGGTGCATGAGACTAGCGAGGAAGGGGCGCACGCCGCGGCGGATTAGCGGGCGATTCGGAAGAACCATGCAGATCTTTCACCGCAGCACGAACCTGATCTCGCGATTCACGATCTTCGGCGGCATTGTCTTCGTCGCGTTCCTGGGATGGGCTCTCTATACGATTGCGCTCTCCTCGTGGTACACGAGGCAAAATTACACCGAGCAGCAGCCGGTACCCTTCAGTCATCGCCACCACGTCGGCGAGCTCGGAATCGATTGCCGCTATTGCCATGTCACGGTCGAGAAGTCGTCTTTCGCAGGCATTCCGCCCACGCAGACCTGTATGACGTGCCATTCACAGATCTGGACGAATGCTTCGATGCTCGAACCTGTGCGCGCAAGCTATCGCACCAATACATCGTTGAATTGGGTTCGCGTCAACGCGCTGCCGGAGTTCGTCTATTTCGATCACAGTATTCACATTAACAAGGGCATTGGTTGCACCACTTGTCACGGCCCTATGGGTGAAATGCCGCTCACGTACCGCGCTGGGACGCTGTACATGTCATGGTGTCTGGATTGTCACCGGCAGCCCGAGAAAAATCTGCGGCCTCAGGCCGAAGTGTTTAATGCGTTTTACGAGCAGCCTTCGCGCGATAACCCTGTAACGTACAATGGCGTCGCGTATACCGACCAGCTTACGCTCGGACGCAAGCTGCTGACCGATTACAAGATTCACGACGAGCGCTTTATGCAGAGCTGTTCGACGTGTCACCGATGAAAGCGGAACGATGAGCACAGAGCCCAACAATTCCATCGACCTCGCCGCAGCCCGCGCACGGCTTGCTCGGGACGGCGATAAGCGCTTCTGGCAGAGCATCGAGGAGCTGTCGGACACGCCGGAATTCCGCAACTTTAAGGAAAACGAGTTTCCGTCGAACGCAGCGCTTTCGATGCCCGGGCGTTTCTCCGATGGCGTCGGTCGCCGCGATATGCTGAAGCTCATCGGCGTTTCGGCCGCGCTCACCGGCCTTGGAGCCTGCACGAAGCTCCCGACCGAGCACATCGTCCCCTATGTGAAGCCGCCGGAGGAGATCATTGCCGGTCGCCCGCTCTTCTACGCCTCCTCCATAATTCAGCAAGGCGTCGGAACAGGCGTCTTGGTTTGGAGTTACGAAGGTCGGCCGACGAAGATGGAAGGCAACCCGCAGCATCCGGGCAGCTTGGGCGCCGCGGACGTCTTCACGATGGCGTCGATCCTGAATATGTACGATCCGGATCGCTCGCAATCCGTGTTGCACGATGGCCGAATTACGGATTGGCCGCATTTCGCTGCAGCGATGGCAGATTTCGGTCAGCAGATCGGGCCAAACGGCGCCGACCTGCGTATTTTGACCAGGACCATTGGCTCGCCGACGCTAGCCGCACAAATTAAAAAGTTGCTCGCCATGTATCCGGCTGCGAAGTGGCATCAGTATGAGCCTGTGAGTGGTGATTCGGCGCGCGAAGGCGGTCGCCGGGCGTTCGGAAAATACGTAAACACGGTCTACCACTTCGATAAAGCGGACGTTGTCCTGTCGCTTGATGCGGACTTTTTCAATGTGGGCCCCGGACACGTTCGCCATACGAAGGACTTCAGCTCACGGCGGAATTTGGCGGCGGGACCATCGTCAAATCCGAACAGGCTGTATGTCGTCGAGAGTATGCCGACTAGCACAGGCGGGTCTGCCGATCATCGTCTCGCGATGCGCTCCAGCGATATTCAAGCCTACGCTCACGCGGTTGCCGCCGGCGTTGGCGTATCTGTGGCAGGAAATGCCGGTTCGACCAAGATTCCCGCTGATTGGGTTGGAGGCGTTGTTCGCGACCTTGCTGCGCATCGCGGCGCCTCAATCGTGATTGCTGGCGAGCATCAGCCTCCTTTTGTGCATGTGCTTGCGCATGCGATGAATGCCGCCCTCGGCAACGTGGGCAAAACGGTCGAGTACACCGATCCCGTCGAAGCGAATCCGGTGAATCAGACGGATTCACTGAAAGAGCTTGTCGGAGAGCTGAACGCAGGTAAGGCGCGGGTTGTCCTAATGCTGGACGTGAATCCTGCATATGACGCGCCCGCTGATTTGAATTTCGTGGACGCGATTTTCAAGGCGCAGCTCCGCATCCATTGCGGTCTATACGCCGATGAGACGGCCGAGCTCAGCCATTGGCACATTCCGATGGCGCACAACCTCGAGAGTTGGGGCGATGCCCGCGCTCTCGACGGTACCGCTGGGATTGTGCAGCCTTTGATTGCACCGCTTTACGATGCCGCGCATTCACCCCTCGAAATGGTGGCGCTGCTCAGCGGCGATTCCGGTACGTCCGCCCATGACCTGGTCCGAGCTTATTGGCAGGGCCAACGCCCGGAAAAAGGACAGGCGTTCGAAGATCTCTGGGAAAAGTCGCTTGAAGTCGGCGTCATTGCAGGCACGGCTTTCCCAACCACTTCGGTAACGTTGAATTCTGCATCGCTCGGCCAGGCGTCATCCCCAGCGTCCGCTCCGGACGCTCTTGAGATCGTGTTTTTGCCCGATCCCGCCATCGGCGACGGCTCCTCCGCAAACAACGGCTGGTTGCAGGAATTGCCGAAGCCGATCACGCGCCTTACTTGGGACAATGCGGCAATGGTTTCGCCCGCAACGGCGCAGCGGCTCACTCTCAGCAAGGGAGATTACGTAACACTCTCCTTGGACGGCCGCAATGTGGATGCGGGTGTTTATATCGTGCCCGGCCACGCGGATAATTCGGTCACGCTGCATTTGGGATACGGACGCCGCCGCGCGGGAAGCATCGGCACGGGCCCTGGTTTTAATGCCTATTTCCTGAGGACGACGAACGCTCCCGGCTTGGCCGCTGGCCTGCAGATCAAGAAGACGGGCAAAACCTATTCTTTCGCTTCAACTCAACAGCAATACACCATCGATGTGGACGGTCATCCGGCTGAAGAAGAGAGCACGTTCGCGATGCAGCCCGAGCATGGGCGCAACCTGATTCAGATCGCCACGCTCGACGAATTCAAAAAGAACCCGAATTTCGCGAAAAATCCGGAGGAAGAAGCGACGGCCAATCTTTCGTTGTATCCGGGTTGGAAATACAACGAATATGCATGGGGCATGGCAATCGATCTGAACCGTTGCGTCGGCTGCAATGCCTGTGTGATTGCGTGCCAGGCGGAAAACAACATCGCCGTGGTCGGTAAGGAGCAGGTCGAACGTGGCCGCGCCATGCACTGGATTCGCATCGACACCTACTTCCGAGGCGACCTGGATGCGCCGGAGATGTACTACGAGCCGATGCCGTGCATGCAATGCGAAAACGCGCCCTGCGAGTACGTTTGCCCGGTCGGCGCCACTTCGCACAGCTCGGAAGGGCTGAACGACATGGTGTATAACCGCTGCGTCGGCACGCGGTATTGCTCAAACAATTGCCCGTACAAGGTTCGGCGCTTTAATTTCTTTCTCTTCTCCGACTACACGACGCCTAGCCTTTACGGAGTCCGCAACCCGAATGTCACGGTTCGGTCGCGCGGAGTGATGGAAAAGTGCACTTACTGCGTGCAGCGCATCAATGCGGCGAGAATCGATGCGGAAGAAGAGAATCGCGCTATTCGCGACGGCGAAATCCTGACAGCGTGCCAGCAGACGTGCCCTGCGGACGCGATTGTCTTCGGGAATATCAATGATCCGAACAGTCGCGTTGCGAAGTTGAAGGCTCAGTCGCGCGATTATCGAATTCTTACGGACTTGGGCACGCGGCCGCGTACAAGTTTCCTGGCGCGCGTGCGCAACGCGAACACGGAAATTACGAGTTAGAGCAGAGAGAACGCCATGGAGCTTAAACCAATTTACGGCCTTCTCGCGGAGTTCGATACTCCGGAAGACATCCTTGCGGCCGCGCATCGGGCTCGCGAGGCGGGTTACAAGAAGTTCGACGCGTATACGCCCATCCCGGTCGAGGGGCTTGCCGAGGCAGTGGGTTTCGATTGGACTGTGCTCCCGTCGCTGGTTCTTGCTGGGGGAATCCTCGGCGGCTGTACCGGCTTTGGGATGTGCTACTACGCCAATGTCGTGAGTTACCCTTGGAATATTGGCGGGAAGCCGCCCAACAGTTGGCCCATGTGGATTGCAATTACCTTTGAGTTGACGATTCTTGGCGCGTCTCTGGTGGCTGTGTTCGGCATGCTCGCGCTCAACGGCTTGCCGCAGCCCTATCATCCGCTGTTTAACGCGCCGCGGTTCATGATGGCGTCGACCGATCGTTTCTTTTTGTGTATCACGGCTCGAGACAGGAAGTTTGATCGCGCCGGAACGAGAGCGTTTCTGGAAAGCCTGCGTCCTAGCGAGGTGGTCGAAGTTGAAGAGTAGCCGCAAATTCGCGCGTTTTCGTTCGCTCGCATGGCTTGCTGGCGTGGCGTTTCTGGTCTCCGGGTGCCGCCTCGATATGCACATTCAGCCGAAGTATCTGCCCTACGAGCCCAGCAGCTTTTTTGCGGACGGTCGTTCTGAGCGGCCGATGGTGCCGGGAACGGTAGCGCGCGGCGAACTTCGGACAGATACGTTGCTCTTTACTGGCATGGAAAATGGCGTCGAGGCAAATCGGTTTCCGTTTCCGATCACCAAAGCCGACCTCGAACGCGGGCGCGAACGTTTCAATGTTTACTGCACGCCCTGTCATGACTACACCGGTAGCGGAAACGGCATGATCGTGCAGCGCGGGTTTCCCCATCCGCCTTCGTTCCATTCGGACCGGCTGCGGCAAGCGCCGGTCGGCCACTTCTTCGGTGTGATGACCAACGGCTTTGGCGCAATGTACAGCTATGCCGACCGTGTGGACGTCGGTGACCGCTGGAGAATTGCCGCTTATATTCGCGTCTTGCAGTTGAGCCGCAACGCCACGCTCGATGACGTGCCGGAAGCGGAGCGCTCTACTCTTGCCGGCGAATCTACAGGACAGACTTCCACCGGCCAGCCTGCTGGCGGCCAGGCTACGGGGCATTCGGAATGAGTTCACCGGGAACAAATCGTGACGCAAACCTGGCGTTGATCGACGCCGGACAAAAGCGCGCCTTCGCCATCGGCTTTGCCGGTCTCGTTATTTTCGTGATTATTGGATTCGTCACGCGCAATTCCGGCGAGGGCGGATGGCTGCCTTTCTTGCATCAATATCTGATTGGATTTGCCTTTTGGGCGGCCGTCTCGGTTGGGATGCTGGGCGCGCTGATGATCCACCATACCACCGGTGGATGGTGGGGCTATCCGCTCCGCCGAATCTTCGAAGCTGGCGCGCGCACGATCCCGCTGATCGCCTTGTTTTTCCTCCTGCCTCTCTTCACGATGGGCAAGCTGTATTCCTCGTGGATACATCCGGCGGCAGACGACCGGATCCTGTCCTCGAAGCTCTGGTACCTGACCGTACATGGCTGGATCATTCGGGCGATCGTCTATTTCGCCATCTGGATGATTCTTGCGTTTTGGCTCAATCGCTTGTCTGCGCGCGAGGACGCAACAGGAGATCCTACGCTGTCGCACACCATGGAGAAGGTAAGCGCGCCAGGACTCGTGATTGGTGCCGGTGCCATCACCGTAGCTGCAATTGATTGGATCATGTCGCTTGAGCCGCACTGGTTCTCGACGATCTACGGTTTCCTCTATATCGTCATTTTCCTTTTGGCTGGTTACAGCTTTGGCGTGGTTGTGCTGAGGCGCCTCGCCGAAAACGAGCCTCTGAAAGACGCCTTGGAGCCGTCGCGTTATCTCGACGTTGGAAACCTGATCCTAGTTTTCACGCTCCTCTGGGCCTACTTGGCGTTCTCCCAATTCCTGATTATTTGGGCTGGGAACATGAAGCAGGAGATCCCCTACTACACGTCGCGCGCGGTCGGTGGGTGGGGTGCCGTTGGCGGACTGCTTCTCTTTCTCCACTTTTTTGTCGCGTTTTTCTGCTTGCTTATGCGTAGCATCAAGAGGCGCTTGTCGCGCCTGGCTAAGGTCGCGGCGTGGCAATTCGCTCTTACGTTGCTGGATCTTTATTGGCAGACGGCGCCCGCTTATGAAAAATCGCCGCGGTGGGGTGATTTCGGAATTATTTTTGCCGCGATTGGCTTGGGCGGCATTTGGGTCGGGGTCTTCTGCATGCAATTGAAGAGATTTCCCCTCTTGCCTCTCCATGATCCGCGCTTCCCGGGTAGGTCGCCGGCGATTCCGCCGACATCGGACTTCCTGCACCATCTGGGTCCGCACGGAACGGAGGTTGAGACATGAGCGATCCGCATCGCAACGATGCTCATGAAAACAACGGCAGAGGCCCGGGATATGAGGTTCGCGACGCCGACGCCAAATCGCTGCTGAAGTTCGGCTTTTACCTTGCCGTTCTTCTTGCGGTCACGTTGATCGCGATGCGCTTTATTTTTGGGTATCTTAATAGATTGACGCCGCTTGGACCCACGGCGTCGCCGTTTGCGAATGCACGCGAGATTCCCACTGGCCCGCTGCTTCAGGCGAACCCGCATCAGGATCTGCTTTCATTCTGCGCTGGACAGAGGCAGCAGGTGGATGGCTACGCATGGCTAAATAAGACGGGTGGCATCGTCCAGATTCCGATTGATCGCGCGATGGATTTGACGTTGCAGCGCGGATTACCTGCGCGCTCTGAACAGGAAATGCAAGCCGCGGGCGGAACGATTCCTCCCGTGGGCGCCGCCGGTGAGCCTGATGCCACATACGAGCAGGGGCCGTGCGGTTATTTGGCGCAGCCTCAGGCGGCTGCGGCAGCGCCGAAGGATTAGCGGAATTAAGGAGAGGGTTTCGGCCGTGAAGCTGTGTTTCGCCAATTCGATCTTCGGGAAATCGCAGACCGTGCGCGTGTGCGCTCTGGTGGCACTTGCGGTTCTGCTGCTTGGTGCGCTTCCTGCAACAGCGCAACTCATGGATCCGACGCAAAATATCGGCGTGCGCCCTGAGCTGCTTAAGGACGTATCGATCGACCAGAAGCTCAATGGCCAGGTTCCAATGAACCTGATTTTTCGCGATGAGCATGGCACCCCAGTTACTTTGGGTCAGTTCTTTACGCCGGGAAAACCCGTCGTGCTTTCGCTGGTGTATTTCAGTTGCCCCATGCTTTGCACCGAAGAGTTGAATGGCTTGGATCGCGCATTGAAAATGATTCCCATGTCGGTGGGGAAGGATTTTCAGGTTATTACAATCAGCATCGATCCTTCCGACCAACCGATCGTGGCCGATGCGAAGCATCAGCTATACACGGGCATGTATGAACGCTCCGGAGGTGCGGCAGGCTGGCATTTTCTGACTGCGGACCCGCAGTTCAACATTAAGTCGAGCGCGAAAGAGCCGGTTCAAGGTGAAACGAATACGCAGATTAAGGCTCTGGCGGACGCGATCGGATATCATTACGCATACGACTCGGAATCGGAGCAGTTCGCGCACGCCGCTCTCCTCACGGTGCTTACGGGCCAGGGAAAAATTTCGCGCTATCTTTATGGTGTGAACTATGAGTCGCGTGACTTGCGCTTCAGTCTTGACGATGCGTCGAGCGGCAAAATCGGATCAAAAGTGGATCAGATGCTTCTCTTTTGTTACCACTATGACCCGCACACCGGTAAATACGGGCTTGTGATCTCGCGCGCCATTCAGATCGGCGGCGCTGTGACGTTGCTTGCGCTGGCGATTTTGATTTTCTGTTTATCGCGCGCCGAGAACTATTCGCCGCGTAGCGGACACGCATGATCGAGGCGCTCGGCATCGCGCGCCACGAAGGATTGTGACGGAATGTTGATGACGGTTCTAACGCAAACCGGATTGCACCAAATGGCGGCTTTATTCCCCATTCAGCCGCCTGCCGCCTCCACGATCGCCGGAGGCGTAGACCAGCTGTATTATTTTCTCACTGGAATCACGCTGTTCTTCACGATCCTCATTTTTTCGATCATCTTCTACTTCATGATCAAATACCGGCGGCGCGCGCCGGATGAGGTTCCCCCGGAAACTCACGCGCCCTTGGTTCTTGAACTTGCTTGGACTCTGATTCCTTCGGCGATTTGCGTGGTCATTTTTTTCTGGGCCTCATACCTGTATGTGCGGAATTCGCGTCCGCCGGCCGCCTCCAGCGAGATTTTCGTCATTGGTAAGCAGTGGATGTGGCACATCCAACACCCCGAAGGGCCGCGTGAAATTAACGAACTTCACGTGCCCGTGAATCAGCCGGTTGAGGTGACCATTACCTCCCAAGATGTGATCCACGGCTTCTATATCCCCGCATTCCGCGTCAAGAAAGACGCTTTGCCCGGCCGTTACACATCGATCTGGTTCGAAGCCACCAAGGTCGGAACGTATCATCTGTACTGCACCGAATATTGCGGCACCGATCATTCCCATATGATCGGTTGGGTTTATGTGATGCCGCAATCGGACTATGCGGCGTGGCTCGCGGGCGGCGAGCAAAATGAATCGATGTCCAAGTCTGGCGAACACCTTTTTAGCGTCCTCGGGTGCAGTAGCTGCCACACGCCCGGCGGGGATGGGCCTCCGCTTCAGGGAATATACGGTCAAACCGAAAAGTTTGCGGATGGTTCCACGCACGTTGTCGACGACACCCTGATCCGGCAAGCCATTATCCAGCCGGATTCTGTCCAGCTTCCGAACTACAAGAACGTCATGCCCACATTCAAGGGTCAGCTAGATGAAGAGCAGATGCTCCAGTTGGTCGCGTATGTGAAGTCGTTGGGACCGCAAGAAAGGAAGAACGGGCAATGAGTACGGCCACCCTAGATTTACCACCGGCAGTACCGGCCGAATCTCGCGTCACTTACTTGAACGCCACTACTGGCATCAAGTCATGGCTGCTGACAAAAGATCACAAGCGAATCGGGCTGCTCTACCTTGCCACCATCACGTTGATGTTCATGATTGGCGGCTTGGCGGCGTTCTTTATGCGTTTGCAGTTGCTCGAACCTCAGGGAGCGCTGGTTGAACCGGAGACGTACAATAAGCTGTTCAGCGTTCACGGCATCATTATGGTTTTCTTCTTCCTGGTGCCGTCTATCCCGGCAACCTTGGGCAATTTCCTGATTCCCTTAATGATCGGGGCGCGAGATGTTGCGTTCCCCAAGCTGAATCTGCTCAGTTGGTACGTATTTGTTACCGGTTGTCTGTTGGCGCTCATAGCCATTTTTTCAGGCGGAGTCGATACCGGCTGGACGTTCTACACGCCTTACAGCAGCACGTACTCCCATTCGGCCGTCACCTGGATGGCGATGGGAATTTTTGTGGCCGGGTTCTCGTCGATTCTCACCGGCCTGAATTTCCTTGTCACGATTCACAAGATGCGTGCGCCGGGCATGACATGGTTTCGTTTGCCTCTGTTTATTTGGTCAATGTACGCAACCAGCGTCATCTTTATCCTGGGAACGCCGGTCATCGCCATCACGCTCTTCCTGCTGGCGCTCGAAAGAACGCTGCACGTCGGAATTTTCGATCCGGCCCTTGGCGGCGATCCGCTCCTCTTCCAGCACATGTTTTGGTTTTACTCTCACCCGGCCGTTTACATCATGATTTTGCCTGGCATGGGCGTGATCAGCGAATTGATCACTGCGTTTTCGCGCAAAAAGATTTTCGGCTATAGCTTCGTCGCCTTCTCCAGTATCGCGATTGCGGTGATCAGCTTCATTGTTTGGGGCCATCACATGTTCGTCACCGGTCAGTCGGTCTACGCCGGGCTGATTTTCTCGGTGCTGAGCTTCCTGGTCGCGATTCCGTCGGCCGTGAAGGTCTTCAATTGGACCGCGACGCTCTATAAAGGTTCGATCTCGTACGAAGCGCCGATGCTTTACGCGCTCGGCTTTATCGGCCTCTTCACGATGGGTGGGTTGACTGGCCTGTTTTTAGCGTCCTTGGCAGTCGACGTTCATCTGAACGGAACATATTTCGTGATCGCACATTTCCACTACATCATGGTAGGCGGCGCAGTCATGGCTTACCTCGGCGGCCTTCACTTCTGGTGGCCGAAGATAACAGGCCGCCTGTATCCGGACATGTGGGCCCGCATCGCTGCGGCGCTGATCTTCCTGGGTTTCAATCTCACGTTCTTCCCGCAGTTTGTGTTGGGCTATCTTGGCATGCCACGCCGATACGCAGTCTATCCGCCGGAGTTCCAGGTGCTCAACGTGCTGTCTTCGGCAGGCGCTTCGATCCTTGCCGTCGGTTACGCGATTCCCCTGATCTATCTCTTCTGGTCCATGCGCTACGGCCCCATCGCGCCGCAAAATCCCTGGGGCGCTAAAGGCCTGGAATGGGAAGCTGCGCCAACTCCGCCGCCGACCGAAAACTTCGATGTAATGCCCGTCGTCACCGAAGACGCTTACAACTATCAACCACTCAAGGGAGTGCACCATAGTGTCTGACGCCGCTGTAACTCACGAGGCTCACGCCCACCCGCCCGGGTTCGCTCATCAGTTTGAAACGATTGAGCAGCAACGGGACGCCGGTCGGCTCGGCATGTGGCTCTTCCTGATGACGGAAATCCTGTTTTTTGGTGGGATGTTCACCGCCTACACCGTCTATCGCTCCTTGCATCTCCCCGCATTCGAGGTAGGAAGCCGCCAGATCCTCGAAGTGAGATTCGGTGCCACCAACACAGCGGTGTTGATCTGTAGTTCGCTCACAATGGCGATGGCCATCCATTCGGCGCATTCGGGCAAGAAGAAGGGCGTCACGATGATGTGGCTTGTCCTTACCATGATCCTCGGCTTGACCTTCCTTGGTATCAAGCTGCGCTTCGAATGGTATGAGGACTATTTGCACCACTTCGTTCCCGGCCTAGGCTTCCAGTACCGGCCGGAATGGTCGTCCCTTGGTTCGCAAATGCCGCAAGTGCAGATGTTTATGTGCTTCTACTTTTTTATGACGGGCCTGCACGCCCTGCACATGATCGTTGGCCTCGGCATTCTCACGGTCCTCCTGATTATGACGGCTCGGAATAAGTTCTCGCCCGATTATGTGGCGCCGCTCGAGATCAGCGGTCTTTACTGGCACTTTGTCGATATCGTCTGGATATTTCTCTTCCCGCTTCTGTACTTGATAGGTGGGCGTTACTAAGCGCGGGGTTGTTTGAGGATCTAATCGTAGCGCCACGGCCTTCAGCGCGGCGCTCGAACGTAAAGGCAGCTACGTAGATAGGGCCTTGGCCCTGGAGTACAGTTTTTGTCTTTTTTGGCGGCCTGCCAGGCTGCTGAGGGAGTGAAGATGCACGAGGACGGCTCGCAGGAACACGGCCACCACTCTGGCGTGATCGTACCCGTCAGAACGTATGTGCTGACTTTTATTATTCTATTGATTCTTACGGGCGCGACGACCGGCGTTGCTTATATAAACTTGGGCGTTTTCAACACCGTGGTTGCACTGGTGATCGCGGTAATGAAAATGCTGCTCGTAATCCTCTTCTTCATGCACGTGAAGTATCAGCCCGGGTTGACACGCATCGCCATCATCTGTGCGTTCTTCTGGCTCGGTATCATGATGACTCTCACTCTCTCAGACGAACTCACTCGCGGCTGGGAGATGAATCCGGCGCCTTGGAGCGCCCTGATTCCGCATATCCCTCATATCGCCCGACTGCTATTGTTCTAGTCCCACCGCACGAAGAGATATTAGCTACAACTCTCCGGCTGTAAACGCACAAAACGCGTGGGAATGATCAAATTGCCCGGAAGGCTACCACCGCGTTCAATCCGCCGAACGCAAAGGAATTAGAGAGGGCCGCACCCACTTGTTGTTTCCGCGGCTCGTTGGGAATGTAATCAAGGTCGCACTCTGGATCGGCCACGGTAAAGTTCGCCGTAGGCGGCAAAATACCGTGCCTCATCGCAAGAATCGTACCGACGGCTTCGATCGCTCCAGCGGCGCCGAGGGCATGCCCGTGCATGGATTTGGTAGAACTCACGGCAAGCTTTCCCGCGTGAGCACCGAAAACATCGCGAATCGCCGCCGTTTCGACCGGATCGTTGCCTGGCGTACCGGTGCCATGCGCGTTGATATAGCCGATTTCCTCGGGCGCAAGCCCGGCCTCACGCAACGCACCCCGCATCGCGCGCGAAGGCCCGTGCATCGCGGGCTGTGTCAGATGATGCGCATCTGACGTCATCCCGAAGCCGCAAATCTCCGCGTAAATCTTCGCGCCGCGCGCCCTCGCCGCTTCCAGCGGTTCCAGGACCATCATCGCGCCGCCTTCGCCAAGGATCATCCCGCGCCGGTCTTTGCTGAACGGGCGGCACGTATCCGGTGCGATTACTCGCATTGCCTCCCACGCTTTCAGCATCCCGATCGTAAACATCGCCTCGCTACCGCCGGTCATTGCCATCTCGGCTTCGCCATCGCGCACAAGCCGAAACGCCTGCCCAATCGCATGATTCGCGGAAGAGCATGCAGTCGAAACGGTGTAGGCTGGCCCGCTCAGTCCAAGGTCCATGGAAATATGGCTCGCCCCGGCATTGGCCATCGTCTTGGGAATAGTGAGCGGATGAACGCGACCCCGGTCGGAAACCCATAAATCTTCGAAGCCAGCCTCGATTGCAGATTGTCCCCCGACGGCTGACCCGCAGACAATAGCGGCTTGTTCCTTGAGCGCTGGCGTCAGTTCAAGCCCGGAATCGCGCATCGCCTCGCGCGCAGCAATCACCGAAAATTGGGCGAACCGGTCGATGTAAGCCTCTTTGCCGCCTTCAAAATGCTTTAATGGATCGTATCCGCGTACTTCCGCGCCATTCTGGAACCGCATGGGGGCTCTCGTGAAGTCCACTGACTTTATCGGGCCGATTCCCGAGCGCCCTTCGCTCAGGTTCTTCCAGTTTTCCTCAACGTTCAATCCAAGGGGGGAAATGATTCCGAGGCCCGTGACGGCCACTCTACGGCGCGGCATCCCTAAGCCGCCGGACTCGTCGAACCGTCCGGTGGAGGCGTGGCCGGCGCGGTGGCGAGCAGCTTCTTGATGCCGTCAACGATGTCGTTAACGCTGCGGATCGAGCGCACATCGTCATCGGGAATCGAAATCTTGAATGCGTTTTCCAGCTCGAAAAGCAGCGTGAAGACGTCGAGTGAATCGATCCCGATCTCTTGCAAATTCGTATCGAGCTTGATGCCCTCCGCCGGTATCCGTTTCACGGACGCCAGCGTCGCGATCACTTTTTCCGCCACTTCATCGGCCATCGAGGCGATCCCTCCGTCGCGTTTTGCTCGCTCACACCGCAAATCCGGCGTTTGCTGCGCGGCCCTCTGCAGTGTGTTCGTCACACACAATACTTACTGTAAACCACTGCAATTTTTACTATAACCCCAGATTCTAGCAGGACTGGCAAGCGGTCCGAAGCGTTTCCGCGCTTACGGCAAGACAGAATTTCTCGGCCCGTCCATGCCTCGATGCTGGTATTCTCATTGCCCGGTATTTGGCGGCCCCACTGCCCGCGAATTTTGCAGGACGTTTTTCACGCCTTTGCCGTCGCCGTTGCTTTTGACTCAGCCTTTGTAGCGGCCGTCGTTGCGCGTGATGTTTGCGCGTGCTTTTCGATGGGCGCCTTTACGAAGTTCAGCCGTCGAGGAGAATCCGCATGAAATACCGCCGCTTTGGCCGTACAAATTTTTCTGTCAGTGATATGGCCCAAGGCCTTTGGGGCATGGGCGGCTGGAGCGGTTCGGACGACAAAGAATCGCTCGGCGCGCTTCAGCTCGCCATTGACAATGGCTGCAATTTTTTCGATACCGCATGGGCCTACGGCGACGGTTACAGTGACAAGCTGCTCGGCGAAATCATGGTGCGCAATAAGGGCAAGCGTATCTACGCCGCGTCCAAAATTCCGCCAAAAAATCTCAAATGGCCCGCGCGTCCCGAATACAAATATCGCGATGTCTTTCCTTCCGATCATGTCTTCGAACATGCTCGGCTCATCCGCGATGCCCTGCGAACGGACGCCATTGACGTTCTGCAGTTTCACGTCTGGGATGATTCCTGGGTCGTTGAATCGGAGTTCCGCGAAACCGTGGAGAAATTGAAGAGCGACGGTCTGATTCGTTCATTTGGCCTCAGCATCAATCGTTGGGAGTCCGAAAACGGTATCGCGGCCATAAAAACCGGACTGGTCGATGCCGTACAGGTTATCTACAACATTTTCGATCAGGCGCCCGAAGACAAGCTCTTTCCCATTTGCAAGCAATTGGACATTGCGGTTATCGCGCGCGTGCCGCTCGATGAAGGCAGCCTCGGCGGCAAAATGACGCTTGAAACGCGCTTTCCCGCCGACGATTGGCGCGCCATGTATTTCGGGCCGGAGAACCTCGCGCCAACAATCCACCGCGTGGAAGCGCTCAAAAAACTTCTACCGCCCAGTATGACTCTGCCCGAAATGGCGCTGCGTTACATCCTCTCGAATCCGGTCGTCAGCACCACGATCGTCGGCATGCGCAAGCATGAACACGTCCGCGCTAATATTGCCGCCAGCGATGCTGGCGCCCTCGATGCCGCCCTCCTGCAAAAACTCAAAGTGCACCGCTGGGACCGCCTCCCGCAACCCTGGGCCGACTAGCTAACAGAGCCGCGCCACTTTATAGTATCGCCATGGTCAGTACCGGCACAGTACGGCGAACGTATACCCCGTACATCTTCCTCGCATTTCTCCTCGCTTGGGTGATTTTGTATCAGTTCGGTCCCGCGCGCCTCGCATTTCAGACGGGATTATCCAACCAGCACACCACGGTTTACCGCTTTCTTGAGCCCATCTTCGATTGGGCGCTTCCCGTTTTCGCCATTGTATTCGGATTCGGTGTTGTTGCACTAAAGCCGAAAGACGTAAAGGCGTGGCTGCTGCTGGCGTTCGTCTTGAGTTTCGCGGAAGGAACACGGATGGGCGAGAATTTTACTTCCAGCGCTTCGTGGTTGCGAACCATGGCGACTACCTATCAATCGTTCGGCGAGCATGCTTGGTCTGCCTGCTTCCTCCTATTCTTAATTTATTTTCCCAGCCGCGCTCGCATTGACAAGCGGTGGCCTTGGTTGAAATGGGCCCTATTAGCTCCACTCGGCATAGAAATCGTCCTATCAGTCGGGCAGGACCTTCACCTTCCAGGAGCCGCTACACTTCTGCAATCGCAAGGTTTCGTTCCGCAATCAATTTTTGATGTCGCCATGGGCTGCGCACTGGCTCTCCTTAGTGGGCGCTACTTCATGGCTCAAACAGAGGACGAGCGGCGTCGGTTGCGACTGTTCTATTGGGGCATTTTGATTTCTCTGTTGCCTGCTCTGGCTATTGTGTATACGCGTGACCTCCTCCATCGGCATGACCTCAATTTTGCACCCGGCTGGCTGGTCCTCTTTGCCTTTGCTTTACTTGCACTGCTTCCGGCTGTACTGGCATACGTTATTCTCGTCCAGCGCGCGATGGATGTGCGTGTTGTCGTGCGGCAGGGAATTCGCTATGCCCTTGCAAGTCGGGGCGTGATTGTCATCCGCGCCGCTGCTATCGTCGGAGTGATTTATGTCGCCGTTCTTCTGACGGATCGCCAAAAGGGCATCTGGCCCCAGGTCGCAGCCATCAGCATCGGCATCGTTGTGGTGAATAGCATCCGTTCTATGGCGGACAACGCTCGCAAATGGATCGACAAACGCTTTTTCCGCGAACAGTTGCGAACGGAAGAGTTACTCGGAAGCCTTGCCAATGACGTCCACCGGATCGTGCGTACTGACGAACTGGTGCAAACCGTTGCTCAGCGCATCGCGTCATCTCTACACGTAGATCACATCGCCGTTTGGTTGGCGAACGCTGGCGCCTTGGTTCCTGTGTACGCCACCGGTTCCGACGGCTGGAACGTCGCGACGGTGCTCGATGATCTTCGCGAAAACAAGAAAGCGTTTGTCGTCGAGAGCGGCCAGGTTGGGAGAGGCGCTGAGGTTGTGGTCCCATTGGCCGCACGCGAAGAACTCCTCGGGACAATCGTTCTCGGCACGAAGCGTTCCGAAGAGCCGTATTCCCGAATGGAACTGGACGTCCTGGAGACAGTCGGCTCCCAGGCCGGTCTCGCTCTCGACAACAGTCGTTTAGCAAATTCCCTCGCTCAAGAAGCGGCGCAGCGCGAGCGCCTGAACCGCGAAATCGAAATTGCGCGCGAAGTACAGCAGACTTTGCTTCCGCAGGGCGGTCCCGCTGTGCCCGGCATCGAATACGCGGGAATCTGTCGGCCCGCCCTGGGCGTCGGAGGCGACTACTACGATTTTCTGCAGCTTCCCGGCGGCCGTTTCGGTTTTGCTATCGGCGATGTTTCAGGAAAAGGAGTCGCGGCAGCACTGTTGATGGCGAGCCTTCAGGCGTCGCTGCGCGGCCAAACCCTTGACGCTTCTGACGATCTCGCCTCAATCGTCAGCCGCATGAATCGTCTGCTTTTCGAAGCGACCGCGCCAAATCGCTACGCCACGTTCTTTTACGCGCAGTATGATCCCGCAAGCCGCAGCCTAACCTGGGTGAATGCTGGGCACAATCCTCCGTTTCTTTTTCACAATGGCGAAATCCGCAGACTCGACGAAGGAGGCGCTGTGATCGGCCTTCTTCCGGATATGGAATACACGCAAGGCTCAACCGCTCTCGCATGTGGCGACTTGCTACTCGCGTTTACGGATGGCATCAGCGAATCCATGAACGCACAAGACGAAGAGTGGGGAGAAGACCGCCTCCGCGCCGAAGTTACATCCTGCGCTGAGAGCATGCCAATTCCGTCGATGCTCAGCACTTTGCTAGCATGCGCCGACGCTCACGCGGCTGGCGCCCCGCAGCATGATGATATGACGCTAGTAGCGATTCGCGCGCTGCGAACTGCGTGAAAAAGCGTCGCCTCTATTCGAGATAAAAGACTTCTTCCATCATTGCGAATCGTTCGCCCGGCTTGATGCCAGGAACGCTGTCGAAAATTGGCGCCATTTTCTGCTGCCATTTCAGGTTTGTCGCATCCTTCGCCAGCGTGTCCCAGGCAGCGTTGAAATTCTCCACCTCCATCACCAAAATCAAATCCTGCTCGCGTCGAAAAATCGAATAGTGCGATATTCCAACTTCTTTGAGCTTCGCAAGCAGCTCAGGCCACACGTGCCGATGAGACTCATCGTATTCGGCTTCTTTGCCCCGTTTGATTCTCAAGCGAAATGCATAGCGCGCCATCGCTCTCACCTCGTCTCACGCCGACCGGCGGCGCTTTTATATCGGCGGCAAATTGCCGCCTGCGGTATTCTGCATTTTAGACTATGACGCGACGCTTGGTGCTCCTTCTGCTGTTCGCTAGTTCGGCATTTTCGGTTGCGCGCGCACAGACACCGCCGCTCTCGATCGTCCTGCCGCCGCGCCTACTCGCAAACGGTCCGGCCACCCTTGCCATTCTTGGTGCCGACGGCCATCTCGCCCCCGGCGTGATCGTTGATATCGGCAATGGACAGCACGTCACCAGCGACGCAACCGGTCGCGCCGCATTTACCGCGCCGCCCGACGGCGCCTTCATTGCGAAAGCGCAGGGTGTTTCAGCCTCGGCGCTCGTGGACGCCACATCGCCTCGCGCTGCTCCACCCCTCAGCGTCGCGCCAGACGTCTCACAGCACGACCGCTTCGCCGTGTGCGGCTCAGGCTTCAGCGGTGACGCGAGCGTGGACCATGTCACGATCAATGGCGACGCCTCATTCGTTCTAGCCGCTTCACCCGTTTGCGTCGTCGTTCTTCCACAGGCGCGCACGTTAGCGGGCACAGCGAAAATTGAAATCGACACAGCAGGCGCGCGCACCGTCGGCGCTACATCGCTCGTCGCCCTCGATTTTCTGTCGCCAAATCCGTTGTTACAGCCGGGACACAAAGGCAAGCTCTTAGTTCGCGCCGAAGGAACAGACCACGCACTACGAATCGTCGTCGAAAATCATTCACCAGACGTAATTCGCTTCATGCGTGGTGATGTGGAGCAGCTGCGCACGTCCGGAGGCGCACGAAATCAGGCGCCCATCGACGTGCAAGCGATCCGCTCCGGCAATTTTTCATTCCATGCGCGAATTCTGTCGCCGCCGGATCCTGCGCGCGCAGTCCGCTACCTTGCGATAGCCGAAAGTCTCGTCCCGAAAACTCAAAACAACATGCGGCGCGCGCTCAAGGCCATCGCGACCCATCTCACGCACCAGCCACGCGATGCTGCGAAGTCACGCGCCGCCGTCGAGCACCTGGCGGCCTCTACGCCCGCGAGCAGCTTGCACACGCTGCTCGATGCTGCCGCTGATTGCCTCTAAGTTGTAAGAA
>DATEGW010000076.1:0-17794 GCA_035279845.1 Candidatus Acidiferrales bacterium
TGCAGGAGCAACTCTTCCAAAAGGATGTTCCCTTCCTGCAAAAGCATTTCGCGCCGAATCTGAAAGTGGCTCTCATGAAGGGACGCGCCAATTTCCTGTGCCGGCAAAAAGTCCATCAGATGGATACGCAGGCGGCGGTGCTGAAGGGCATCGACGAGGTCGACTGGTTCGCGCAGATTCGCGATTGGGAGAAGCTCACGGAAACGGGCGATCGCAACGAACTGACGTTTTTGCCGGATGATGCCGATCTGTGGAATCGCATCGACGCGCGGAGCGATCTCTGTACGGGGCAGAAATGCGCTGAGTTCAACCGTTGCTTCATCACGGCCATGCAGCGGCGCGCCGCCGAAGCGGACCTGATCATTGTGAATCATCATCTTTTTTTCGCCGATCTGGCGATTCGAAACGACGATTTCGGGTCGATCCTGCCGGAGTATGCGGCGGTCGTCTTCGACGAGGCGCATGAGATCGAGGACGTAGCCAGCGACTATTTCGGGCGGCAGCTATCGAGTTACCGGTTCGAAGAACTGACGCGCGATATTGAAGCGATGTTGCGGATGATGAAGATCGAAGCGACTCCGCTCCGACGGCACCTCACAAGTTTGCGCGAACGCAGCCGCAGCTTCTTTGAGAGATTTCCGGAACGCGAGGGGCGCTATCCGTTCGGCCCGGAGGAGCGGAAGGCGTTTCTTGAGCGCAATCACGAAGCGTACGCCGACCTCACGACAGGACTGAAGCGGGTGGAAACCGAGCTTGCGGCCATAACGCCCAAGCCGGAGGAGATCATCGCGTTGGCCCGGCGCACGGCAGAAGCGCGGCGGGAACTGGCGTTTTTGCTCGAGAGCGAAGAACGCAGTTATGTCTACTGGTACGAGCGGCGCGGGCGGGGAGTATTTCTCGCGGCTACCCCGATCGACGTAAGCGAAATCCTGCGGGAACAGCTATTCGAGCATTTCGATACGGTGATTCTTACGTCGGCGACGCTTTCGGTGGGCGGCAGTTTCGATTATTTGAAGCAGCGACTCGGAGTACTGCCGTCGAAGGAAGTCGCGCTGCCACAGGAATTCGATTTTGGCGAGCAGGCGCTGCTCTATATCCCGCGGCAGATGCCGGACGTGCGCGACGCGAAATTCTCGGCAAGCGCCGCCGCTGAAATCGAGCGCTTGCTGGAAATTTCGGAGGGGCGAGCGTTTTGCCTATTCACGAGCTATGCGCAAATGCGTGATGTGTATGAGCGGGTAAAGATTCGCGTGAACTTCCCGCTGCTGCTGCAAGGCACGGCGCCGCGTTCGACGCTGCTCGAACGTTTTCGTTCGACACCCAACGCGGTGCTCTTTGCGACGGCCAGCTTTTGGCAGGGCGTCGACGTTCCGGGCTCACAGCTTTCCTGCGTGATTATCGATAAGTTGCCTTTTGCCGTGCCGAGCGATCCGATCGTAGCCGCGCGAGTCCGCGCGTTACAAGAAGACGGGCGCAACGCGTTCGCGGAGTACCAGGTGCCCGAGGCTGTGCTCGCGCTCAAGCAGGGCTTTGGGCGGCTGATCCGCACGAAGACGGATCGCGGGATTCTTGCCATTCTGGATAACCGCATCCAGCGCATGCAATATGGTAAAATTTTTCTCGACTCCTTGCCTGGTTACGGAACGACGCAGGATCTCGCCGCAGTCGCTCGCTTCATGGAAGCTTTTCCCAAAGAGGAAAGAATGAAAGCGGCTTCGGCGAACACAGGCGAGTCAGGGACGGTTCATGTTTGAAGTCAGCGTGGACGCGAATTTTGCCGCGGCGCACCGGTTACGGGGCTATCAGGGCAAGTGCGAGGAGTTGCACGGGCATAACTACCGCGTGCGCCTCGTCGTGGCGGGCGAAAAGCTCGACCAGATCGGGCTGCTGCAGGACTTTACGATTCTGAAGCGTGTGCTGCGCGGCATCGTCGATAAGCTCGATCACAAATACCTGAACGAATTACCGCCGTTCGATCAAATGAACCCTTCGGCGGAAAATCTCGCCCGGTTCATTCACGATGAAACGGCGAGACAGCTTGCAGGGCAGCTCGGGGACGCGACACTCGCGGGCGTGACGGTGTGGGAGACGGATACGGCTTCGGCCACGTACAAATCTTAGTTAGCTGCTTATAACCGCGCATGTTCATCACGGAAATCTTCAAATCCATTCAGGGCGAAGGCACGCGGGCCGGCCTTCCTTGCATCTTCGTGCGGCTGACGGGTTGCAATCTGCGGTGCGTATGGTGCGACACGGCTTATGCGTTTCACGGCGGCGAAAAACAATCGATAGAGGAGATCATGGAACGGGTAGAGCGGTCTGCAACCGGTCCCGGAGAGCGAAACGGACAGCCGGTTTCTCTCGTCGAAATAACAGGGGGCGAGCCTCTACTCCAGCCCGATACGCCGGAACTCGCCACGCGGCTCTTGCTGAAAAACTATACGGTGATGATCGAAACGAGCGGGGAGAGGTTCGTGGGCGACCTGCCCTGCGAGGTGATCAAGATTGTGGACGTGAAGTGCCCCGACTCGGGCGAAGGTGGCAAATTCAATATCGCGAACCTCGAGATACTGGACGGAAAAGACGAGGTGAAATTCGTGATTGCCAGCCGGGGCGACTATGAATTCGCTAAGGAATTCACGGAGCAACATGGGCTTACAAAGCGTGTGGGACAGGTGATTTTTTCGCCAGTGTTTCCCGACCCGGCCGGATCGTGGCCAGGCTTGAGCGCGCGCGACCTGACGGAATGGATTCTTGCGGACGGCTTGGCTGTGCGCCTGGGATTGCAGTTGCATAAATTCGTGTGGGATCCGGCAACAAAGGGAGTTTGAGCTGGAAATGGCCGAAAAGCCCAAAGGCGTGGTTCTCTTGAGCGGCGGAATGGATTCCTGCGTTGCGACGGCCATTGCAAATCAAACGCACCGGCTTGCCCTGCTCCACGCAAGCTACGGCCAGCGAACTGAAACGCGCGAGCGGCGATCGTTTGATGAAATTGCAGATTTTTACGGAGTACGCGAGCGGCTGGCGATCCGGCTTGACGCGCTTAGACAGATCGGCGGTTCGGCGCTGACTGATCGGAGCATGGCCATCCCTGAATCAGGCCATGCGCTTGCGCCAGATGCGGGTATTCCGATTACGTATGTGCCGTTCAGGAACGCCCATTTCTTGTCCGCTGCGGTAAGTTGGGCGGAAGTTATAGGGGCGAAGACTCTCTTTATAGGGGCGGTGGAGCAAGATAGTTCGGGCTACCCGGATTGCCGCCCTCAGTATTATCATGCGTTTGCGGAGGTAATCCGGCAGGGTACGCGTCCGGAGACGCAGATTGAGATTGTAACGCCCGTCATCGCGATGAAGAAGAGCGAGATCGTGAGGCGGGGTGCGGAGCTGGGAGCTCCGCTTGATCGGACGTGGTCTTGCTACCAGTTTGAAGACGCCGCCTGCGGGACTTGCGACAGTTGCCGGCTGCGGTTGCAAGCGTTCGCCGAAGCGGGCTTGGGCGATCCGATTCCCTATCGCGCGAGCGTAGCGCAATAATTTTGGATTTTGAAAGCGAGGAGCATACGAAAATGAAACGATTTGTAAGTGTCGGATTGACGCTTTTTGCGTTCCTTTTGCTATTCGCGGGATCGGCAGCAGCGCAGGGGAATAACGTGACGGGCCAAGTAATCGGGCTCGACGGCAACCCGCTGCCGAACGCAACGATCACGATCAAGAGTGACAGCGGCCGTACGTTTACGACGAAAACGGATAGTAAGGGTAATTTCATTCAGGTCGGCGTACCGGATGGTGTATACACCGTTAGCCTAGCCAGCCCGGCGGTGCCGCAGGGTTTCAGCACGCAATTCCAAGCCAGCGGATCAAATAACCAGCCGTGGAATATCAATTTGAAAGAGATTGCCGCCGCTTCGGGTGCTGGAGAAAAGGCCGCAGCGGAAAAACAGGCATTCAACAACATGAAGCAGCACTTCGACGCGGCGACGACGGCAATGAACGATGCGGATGCGATCAAAAAGCAACTTGCAACTGCACCGGCCGACCAGAAGTCCGACCTGACCAGCAAGATGACCGCGGATTACCAGACGGCAGTGACCGAATATACGGCGGCCGAGCAGGGTGTAAGCGCGAAAGATACCGGCAATCATGCGCTCATCTGGGCCAGTATCGGTCGCGCAGACGATGCCACGTCAAAGTACCCCGATGCAGCAACGGCCTACCAGAAAGCAATCGATCTGAAGCCGACTGCCGACTACTATTCGGATCTCAGCACAGCGCTGACAAATGTGGCGGCGGCGCAGCACGATCCGGCCGTTTTGCAGCAGAAGATCAGTGATGCTGACGCTGCGTGCCAGAAGGCCGTGGCGCTCGCAGGTACCGCGCCCGCTGCTCCTGCTCCTGGAGGCGCTGCAGCTGCCCCGGCGCAGACTTCGACCGCGGTCGCTTCGCGCTGCTACAAGAACATGGGAATCGTTCTGAGCAACAAAGGCGATTTACAGCAAGCGATCGATCCTTTGAAGAAGGCCACAGACGCGAATCCAAAAGATGCGCAGGCCTGGTTCCTGCTAGGCAGCGCATACGTCGGCTCCGTTCAGTCCAAGACGGAAGGCGACAAGGAAGTATTCACGTTCGATCCGAATACCACGGATGCACTTCAGAAGTGCTCCGACCTCGATCCCACGGGTCCATTGGGTGCGCAGTGCAAAGACATGGTGGCGAGCGTGACGCAGATGAGCGGCGGCGTGAGCACCAGCGTCGGCTCGAAGCCATCAAAATCATCGAAACCCGCGAAGAAGAAGCCGTAAATCCTGCGCGAGCGGGAGGGCGCTTGTGCGTTCTCCCGCTTGACGTTTTCTCCGCATTATCTTCCCGCTCGACCCGCAACCGGCCGCAGTGTTAGTCTTGTCCTACCTTCTCAGAGGTAAGCCGTGCAAGACGCGTCACCAAATCCCTCTATTGAGCGCCGCAGGAGCAAGCGCATAGCTGAGTCCGTGCCGCTAGTGGTTCGCGGCGTCGATCTGCTGGGCCATGCGTTTGAAGAGCGAACCGCCACCCTGACGCTGAATCTGCAGGGCTGCCGGTATTTCTCCAAGCATCACCTTCCGCGCAATTCGTGGATCAGCATTGAAGTGGCGAACGGCGGCGAGGTAAGGAACGTGCGCGCCCGCGTGGCGTGGATTCATCGCCCGCATTCGATTCGCGACTTATTCCAGATTGCCGTGGAGCTAGAAGGCGCGACCAACATGTGGGGCCTCGAAGCGCCACCCGAAGACTGGCAGGCACTCGCTCGCGCGGGTGAGCATGCATTCGGCGGAATGCCGCAAAACGTGCAAACAAGATTGGATGTAGCCGAAATTCCGAACCAAGGACAGACAATTCCCATGAACAGCTTTTCCGGAGAGTCACTCAGCGGCTTTGAGCAGTCACCAGTTGCAAATCCGATGAACCGCGCGACAGAGACTCGGGAGCCGAATTCGACGGCTTGGCGCGAGCAACTCGCGTCCGATATGACCGTCGCACAGCGCCAGTGGGACGAAATGTTGCAATCCTCAATTGATCGGTCGCTGCAGCGGCTAGCGGAGGAGTTGCCAAGTCGCGCTCAAGAGGCGGTTCGCGCGACTGAAGACAAAATGGCGCAGCAGTTTGCGAATCTGAGCCAGATGCTCGCGCAGATGTCGAATGAGGCGCAGAACGCGCTCGCAGGGGTGAGGGGTTCGATCGAACAAGAAGTCACGCGAGCACGCGAAGCCATCGAAAATACTCGGCAGCAGATGCTCGATCGCGTGGGAGCAGAGGCAGAAGCGCGAGTGGCGCCGCACGCGGCGCGCGTGCCGGAGCTGCTCCGAGAACTTTCCGGGCGCGAGGAGCAGATGGCTGAGGGCCTGCGTTTGCATCGCGAGAGACTGCGCCATGCCGTGGACAACAGCCTGCGCGAGACTGCTGCACACGCGGAGACCACTGCCGAGGCGGTACGGCGCGATTTCGAAGCAGCGAGAAGCGAAGCGCTTGCGAAGTGGAATGACGAGCTCGATGTGCTCAGTACACGCGCGGCTCATAGTGCCGGCGAGTCTCTCAGCCGTACGTCCGAGTGGCTCCAGCAGGAGACTCGCGAGCGCTTGCAGGTTTTGTCTGAACAGACTCTTGCGACCGCAATTACCCGCTTCGAACAAGAAACGACGAAGGCTGCAGGGCTGTTTGCCACTCACCTGGAGGGCCAGTCGATTTTCCATCTCGCTCAGGTTCATCAGCAACTCGACGGCGTCGCCGATGACCTCGCGGGGCGCGCACGCACGCAGCTCGCGGAGGCTGCCGAGGCCGCGGCGGCATCGTTCGGCCAAGTGCTTCATGATATTTCGGCGGAACGGGCCGAGCAGTTCAACCAAACGAGCCACTCATCGCTCGACGCAAAGCGCCAGGAACTGGAAAATTACGCTCGGCAGGTGCATGCAGCGTTCGAGAGCGAATCGGCCACGGCTGCGCAAGGTATGCGCGAGCATGCTGTTTCGTATTTGCAATCTGCCGTCGCGGAAGCGCGAGCCACTCTCGTTGCAGAGTCTGCGGCGGCGATAGATGCTCATCGTTTGCAGTACGCCGCGGACGCGCAGGAGTGGTCCGAAAAGCTGAATCGCGTGGCTGAAGATGCGATGGCGCAGGGAGCCGGCCGAATCCAGACTGCCGCCGATACGAGTACGGTGGCCGCGATTCGGCGCCTGAACGAACACGGGCAGAATGTGATCGAGTCACTCATGCGATCGGCTGATCAGGCACTGCGCGACTCGGCGTCGAAGATGTTTGAAGGCTTGGCCGCGGCGATGCGCGAGCAGGATGCGAATGCCACGTCGAGCGCCGCCGCAGCGGCGAATTTTGCCGGCGGCAGTGCCTCTGCCAGTCAGTAATCGTGTCGCTCGGTGACGTCAGTCGCTAACGATCTGCGGCGAATTGCATCTAAATTTCTCTGGATCAAGATGAAAATACTTTTGGGTGTGTCTGAAAACGAGCGGATTCGCGAGGTGTCGTTGTGAGCCGCGGCAGATTTGCCACGTCCGCGCGTGCCGGCGCAGGCATCATTGCAATCGTGATCTGTATGCTCGCGGGCGCGCTGTTGCCGTCTACGGCCGCAACGCAATCGTCAAATGCTGCTGCACTGCCACGGCCAGCGTATGTGGCGGGCGCCGATCAGGCCGCTCTGGCTAAGGCTTATCGTTTCGATCGAGGCGGATGGATTTATGTCCATCTTGAGGGCTCAGCGCACGACATCGGCTATCAGCACGGCTATCTCCTTGCGCCGGAGATTGCGGACGCTTTCGCTGTCGTTAGACTTGAAATGACGCACGACACTGGCCGCGATTGGGAGTTCTTCCGCCGAACGGCGCGACAAATGCTTTGGCCGAAAATCGATCCGGAATATCAGGCGGAATTGCAAGGCATCGTCGATGGGCTGCACGCAAGAAAGACGAAGCTAGATCTCGACGACGTAGTCGCGTTTAATGCGTTTTCGGAACTGCCGGACTATTACGTTCCGTGGCTGAATCAGCAGGTGCATGCCGAAAATACGGCGCAGTCGAGTCCGCCGGGCCACTGTAGTGCATTTGTCGCTACGGGAAGCTGGACCAAAGACGGCCAGATCGTGATGGCGCATAGTAATTGGACCACGTACATCGAGGGTGCCCGCTGGAATATCATTTTCGATATCGTCCCACAACAAGGGAATCACATTCTCATGGATGGATTTCCGGGCGCGATCGCCAGCGACGACGACTTCGGCATCAATTCAGCGGGAATGATGGTCAGCGAGACGACGATTTCGAATTTTCACGGCTTCGATCCCAATGGCAAGCCGGAGTTTGTGCGGGCTCGCAAGGCCATGCAATACGCGGGTTCGATCGATGAATATGTGCAGATCATGCTAGATGGAAACAACGGCGGATATGCGAATGACTGGTTGCTGGGGGACCGAAAAACAGGCGAGATCGCGCGTTTTGAACTGGGGCTGAAGCACCACAAACTGTGGCGCACTACGGACGGCTACTATTCCGGGGCAAACTTTCCAAGCGATCCTGAGTTGATTCGAGACGAGACTAACTTTGATCCAAACGACTTATCTAATTCGTCAAATGCGCGAAGGATTCGGTGGGATCAATTGCTGATTCCAAACAGAGGAAAAATCGATGTCGCGATGGCTCAAACGTTCCTGGGCGATCACTACGATACCTTTA
Source organism: Candidatus Acidiferrales bacterium (assembly GCA_035279845.1). Classification (GTDB taxonomy): domain Bacteria; phylum Acidobacteriota; class Terriglobia; order Acidiferrales; family UBA7541; genus Palsa-295. The sequence goes on from DATEGW010000076.1 coordinate 8,211, forward strand.
CGAAGACGGACGGGCCGGACAAGCGAACAATTTGCAGTCATTATGAGACGGTCACCGGGCATGTGGCAGATTCTGCTTCTGGCGCTTACGAGCCATACGGTGCCGTCGAGGGAAAAGCGGTGGACAGCAAAATGGCTGAAAACATGTCATTTACGGCGCGGGCTGGACATCCCTGTGGTGAAAGCTTTAGCGCCAGCGAATACTTGAAGGACCACACTAACTCGGAGTATGCGTGGGAAGCGCCCGTACTCCGCGACATGATCGCCGGTGCCTGGACTTCGTTCAGCGACGGCGATCATTCCGGTCATTAAGAACCGCACGGATTAATGCGCGTCGGGGCGCTTCGGTTGTCCCACCTGCAGGTTGTTCTTCACGCTGAAAACGCCGGAGACGGAGTTGGCTCGCACGTTTGCGGCGTCTTTATCAGCCTGATTGTCCACCCAACCCTCGAGCGTTACGTGGCCGTTATCTACAATGATGTGAATTGATTGCACTGAGTACCAGGAATACTTCTGCAAACTTGGAAGCGAATAGATTGCGTGGAATTCCGCTTCTCGAATCTTCTGGTCCATGGGAGACAGCGGCAGAACCTTTATTTGATTGTCGACCTTGTCAACGCCTTCGATGCCCTTTACAGCGCCTTCAGCGTCGCTCTTCTTTACTGGCTGAGTGACTTCGCCGGTAAGTGTAACGGTGCCACCATTTACGTGGAATCCGACGATATCGAAGACAGACAAGCGTGGTTCCAGTGCGAGCTGGTGATACACCTCGCGGGAAATAATCTGATCGTTGCGCGAGGCATTGGGGGGATCCTGCGGCCGGGCCGCCATCGTGAGCAATCCTAGCAATGCTAACGGTAAAAGGTAGAAAACGAAGAAGTTGCCAGTGCGATTGCGACGGTTGTACGAGGACATCTGACTTACCTCCGGGTCTATTGTTTACGCGCGGAGGTATTTGCCCAATCGGGCAAAGAGTGTAAAGAAAGACATAACGTGTCGTAGGGTAAGTGTTTGGTATCACAGGCGTTTATGATTGTGGAAATTGATTGGTTTTAATGTTAAAAAAAATTTCCGGAGCGCCCGTGCCAGAGATGTGCAGCGCCAAAGGTTGCAGAGTCCCCGTGCCCAACGGCTTGTTGGGGGAGCATATGTGCGTGCTGCACTTCACCCTTTTCATCGAGCAGGAATGCGCGGAAATGCGGCGGGAAACTGCTCTCGGGATCGCCAGCCACGAGCGGCAAGTCCAATTCATGGAACAGATTGCGGGCCGAGGCCAGCTGCTTGTCAATGTGGGAACGAGCGGCTTCTCGATGTCCGATGAATTGAAAGCGCGCATCCTCAGCACCATCCTGACCCTCATGAATACCCGCGAAAATATGGACCGCGCGGCGATGCGGCAAGCCGCATTGCGCAAATTTGCAGTCTGACCCGCCCATAATTTTCTGCTTCTGCTCGAGATCCAGAGAAAGCTAAGGAGTTCGTGCGAGGCATCGGTACAAGTCTGGCGCCTTAAAATGGGCTTAAATGGCCTTATAGTGCCAAAAATGGCGCGAATGGCACCGTAAAACAGGCTAAATTTCGTGGGCCTTTACGAGAGGCTCGAGCGTGCCGGGAACCGGGCGTTTCTTCGCGAATGTTCTGGGGCGAGGCTGGCAGATTGGCAAACGTCTCGCCTGTTGGCAGTCTTTCGTCCCGGTCTTCCCGGGGCGAACGCTAATCGACGCTGGATTCAGGGCGATGGGGGAGGACGGGAGGAGGAATCAGCGCGAGGACTTGCTCACGGATCACGCGGTACCTTTCGTAGGAAACGGTTTCCGCGGTTTGTTGCTTCTGCAGATCATGATACGACGTCCAGCTGCACGGATCCGCGCGAACTCCCAATAGTATGCTGAGCTTTTCGGCCTCACGAAAGTAGGCGCCAAAAGCGTCGTCCATCTTCGCAACCATTGCCTTGTAGTTACCGTTTTGTTCCATTTGATATTTCCACCTGATGGATATTTTACCTGAGAAGATAATAGGCCGATTCGCGCCGAGTGGCCGCGCTTGAAATAACGCGCGAAGCTCCCTTTGACGGAAGGCGGACCTCCTTCAACCTAGTCGCGTGTACGCTAACGGATTCAATTCGCCGCCACTTGCAGAAACGATGTTTTGTCGATCGGGATTTCCGTATCCAGAAAACGAGCGCCAGCCCTTTTCAAATACGAGAGTGCCGGATCACTGGCCCGGAAAAGGAACACACTTTCCTGGATGTGCCGCAGGCGGGCCGATATAGTTATATAGTTCACGATCGGGAAGCGCTGCGAACCTACGGATTCCACGCCCGTGATTTCCAGGGCGTTGAAATCGGCCGATTTCCGATAGGCCAGGATTTTCTCAATGGCCCGGCATACCGCCTTTGTGCGATCGATGCCGAAAACGGTCGCCTTGAGTTCGCCGGCCAGGGTGAAGAACGACCATCCCGCCATTTGAATCGCTCGATCCAGTGCGCCGGCATCGAAATCCTGCACCAGCCGCCAACGAGGTATGCAGACCTCGCTCTTGAAATAGAGTGTTTCGGGCAGAAGGGCGTCTTCCTTGATTAGGATCATCCCTCTTGTAATGTCGCGTACCACTGGCAACTCTCCGGCCCTTTGCGCTGCGGGCACCTGCAGACTTAGGTCTTCAAATTGATTTCCGAAGGCGAACGGAATCCGGCCATCGAATCATTCTCCGCGGCAGCGCAAGAGTCATGATGGGCGTTTCCACAAATAGCGGCACGGCCATTTCTTGTGGTCATCATGAATCTCGTTTGCGTGGCCGCCCATTACGCGACCGCATTGCGGAAATCAGCCCGCGCGTTCTCTATGGCGGTCGTTTAGTCGATTAACGTGAGGAATCATATGCTAGCTTTGCGGTGAGGTATCGCGAGAGAACCGTAAGGGAAATGGCGCCCAGAATCGCAGCCAAGCTGGTGTAAATCATTCGACCTTCTGCAGACGGGTGTGCGGCGGTGAGCAGAAACCCTCCACCAATTGCGCCGACGATGCCCAACACGATATCCAGTATTCGATCGCGACCCTGGCTCAACATGCCCATTCCGGCGATCCAGCCGGCAACGACTCCCATGACGACCCAGAAAAATAGCTCCATCGACTTCTCCTTTGAGCATCGGATAACCTTCGACGCCGTGACGCTCGCCCGCAATCATGCGGGCCATATTCCCGACTTCTAACTGCTACTGGTTATCTCCAAGATCGATGTCGGATGTATGTTTAACCAGTGTCGGTTAATTCACTTATTTTGTCAATTGAATTCTGCTGACATTCGTCTGGTATACGAAGGGCGGTTAATTCACGGAGGAGGCATCGCCAGATAGCCATGCGGTCCAAAATCATAGCGATCGCGGACGTTGCATAGTATTTTCAGGAACATGTCGCGTGCCCGCGGCGATGCGAACACGCGCAAAGGGTACGGCACCCGCAAGGGTTCATGACGAAATCTGGCGAAATCCAGTGTGATATTATGCGCCCGTCTGCGAACTTCACAAGGGCCACGAAGGATGGAGCAGCCACCCTGCCCATAATCGGCTTTCGAATTAAGCTGATACGCGATCCTCAGGCAACATTGAATTCCGTCAAGCTTTTGGGCCAAATAATCGTGAAATCGTCAGCCGAAAGAGGACGGTAAGCAACGCGAACGTCGGGCCAGCTCTCGTAGGTCGAAAGTATGTGCTCTACCTGCTTGAAGGAGAGCTGTGGGTCATCAGTGAGAATAAAAATGTTCGCTTCCCCCGCGCCGCAGTCGTGACCATCGACATAGTTTTGCTTTGGGAGTTGCCGCCTTAGCACCTCCTCAATCTGGATAAGGTTCTCGAAATCCATGTTCGAGGCTTCTAGTTGCCACTGGAGAACTAATTGGTATTTCATGATCTTTTTTCCCGATGGGAGGACTCTCGCGCACATTCCTCCAATTCCAGAATATGCTCGCGGCGACCGCTCGCAAATACGTCCGGGCGGGCGCATCCAGTCGAAGGCATAATAGCGCGGCTACACCGGATCGATACTACCTCACGTCAGTTGCGCGGGTGCCTCACTCGTTGCCCGTTTCACAACGGGTGCGTCGTTTTCTTTGCGCCGACACTCGGCACTCCGATTCCTGCGACGCTGGGAATGTTTGTGTCGCGCCCATGGCGCTGATTTGGCGAGGGGCGCGAGTGCCGGCGCGGCGTCCCCTGGAGACGATTGCGGCGACGGATTGAATTTCGCCTAGTTTTCCGCGTTTCAGATAGGCTAGGGCGATGGAGCGCATACAGACGTTGGTGGAGGCGCAGGCTTATGCTGGAGCGCTCGGATTGCCGGACGAGTTGCGGGCGATTTACGATGGCGAGCTTTGTTTTGCTGCCGCTCCGGTGGGGCGTCCTTATGTGATTACGAATTTTGTTTCGACGCTCGATGGCGTGGTGACGTTCAACATGCCGGGGCAATCGGAAGGCAAGCAGGTCAGCGGCTCGAATGAAGCGGATCAATTCATTATGGGTTTGCTTCGCGCGTCGGCGGATGCGATTGTGGTCGGCGCCACCACGTTTGACATTGCGGGCCATGACACGCTGTGGTTTCCAGAAGCGGTCTACCCGCCCGCTGGCGATCTATACAGGCGTTACCGCAAGGACGTGCTCAAAAAATCGGAATCTCCGCTGCTGGTGATCGTCAGTCGATCAGGGCGACTCGATCTGAGTAGCGCCGCGTTCCATGCAGAAGACCAACGGATTCTCATCATTACGAGCGAGCAGGGCAGTGAAAATTTGCAAACGGGATCGAAGGCTTCCGTGCCTTTGCATGTGAAGGTGTTTCCCGCAGCGCTGCCGGTTAATGCCTCGGCAATTCTCACGCTTCTGCGGCAGGAGTTCGATGTGAAGCTCGCGCTTAATGAAGGCGGTCCACACCTTTTCGGAGAGTTTTTGGCGAGCGGGTTGGTGGACGAACTGTTCCTCACCGTAGCTCCTCAGTTTGCCGGCAGGATTCCCCAACATCCCAGGCTGGGCTTGGTTGAGGGCGTGGAATTTGCTCCGGAAAATGCGCCCTGGTGGACGCTGCTCAGCGCAAAGCAGGCGGGAAGTCATTTGTACCTGCGGTATCAAGTTAAACCGCTAAATCAAAGCTGAAAAGAGCGCGACTGAAAGCACGCGCACCCAGCACTCCTGTGCTGAGCTAAGTTGTGCCGCGCTTACAGCGTTAATTTTTCCTCACGGGCGGATCGGAGTGCGCACGGTTCAAAAGGCCGCAGCCATTCGCAAGAACACTCAGGGTAAACGAGCAGCGCCCCTACGGCTACGCGTTAGCACCGATCCGGCGTTGCGTTAAGCGTGATCCAGTCGCACCGATCCGTTTCGCGTAGTCCGATCCGGGTTCGCGTTAGATTCGATCCCGTTTGCATTGGATTTGATCCGGTTTGCGTTGGGCCGATCTAGCCAAGCGCCCGACGGTGAGCGCTCAAACGATGAGGTTAGGCGCCGAGGTAGCGGGCGTAGAGGGAGCGGGCGATGGCGGGGTCCTGGGTGCCTTTGACGATGGCGCGACCGTCCGGGAACACGGTGAGTTCGTAGGGCGGAAGCGTGAAGCGGAGAAGAAAATCGTTGTGGCGGATTTCGGCGGCGGATGAGGCGAGGCGGCCGCTCAGTTCGGCGAGATTGAAATTGCGGCCATGTTCGTGGATCTGGACGGAGTTGCGTCCGCACATGGTGATCTGGGGCTGGGCTTCGCCCTCGAGATAGGTGAACTCGCGGCGCACGCAGGCGCGGCATTCGGGATTGCGCGCGATGCGGATGGATTGGAATTTGCCAGACCAGAGGTCGCAGGAGACGAGGCGGCCGTGGAGCGCTTCGGGTTTGGCGGCGAGGATTTTGAGCGCCTCGGCGGCTTCGATGGAAGCGACGACGCCAGCGGCAGCGTTGAGGATGCCGGCTGTGTCGCAAGTGGCGTCTGCGCCGATTGTGTCCGCGCGTTCGCCGGATTCGAGAAGGCAGGCGAGGCAGGGCGTGTGTCCGGGGCGAATTGTTAGCGTGACCCCGTAGCTGCCAACGGCGGCGCCGTAAATCCAGGGAATATTCAGGGCGAGCGAGGCGTCGTTGATGAGGAGGCGCGTCTCGAAGTTGTCCGTGCCGTCGAGGATCACGTCGAAACCGGAGAGGAGTTCTCGGGCGTTTTCGGGCGTGAGATCGGCGACGACGGCTTCAATTTTGGGGCCGGAATTGGCCGCGCGAAGATGGCGTTCGGCAGCGATGGCTTTGGGTAAGGCGTCCCGCGCGTCGGATTCGTCGAAGAGCGTCTGACGCTGGAGATTGGAGGATTCGACGAAGTCGCGATCGATGATGCGGAGACGTCCGACACCGGCGCGCACGAGAAGGCCGGCGAGGACCGTGCCCAGCGCGCCGCAGCCTACAAGGACGGCGCTGGAGGCGAGGATGCGTTCTTGACCTTGTTCGCCGATGTGGGCGAACAGGATTTGTCGGGAATAGCGGTCGCGTTCGGTGGGATTCATTGGCAAGGATTAATGATAGCGCGCGCGGCACACAACACAGAAGTGCGCGGCTGAGACTATTATTTGGCTCCGCGATCAAGGGCAGAGCGTGATAAGTGAGCGGCTAAAAAGAAAGCCGCTCGCTACGTAAACCTAACGGCAGAGGCTGCCCGACGAAAAAGCGAGTCGGACGCTACGAAGAGCATCGGCAAAAACAAAGACGCCGACCGAGAAACGCCCGCAAGATACGCGGGCACCCTTCGGTGCTCAGGGCAGGACGGTCGCCGGTACGAAACCCGCACAGCCAGGAGTGGCTGTGCCACAGTAGGAAAATTCGTTAGCGGCGGAGGACGCGGGTCATTGTGGGAGAGATCATTTCGTAACGGATGCCGCGCCAGCGGATGGTCTTGCTGAGCAGCGAGCTGAGGAAATTCCACGCGAAGAGGAATGAGACGATGGGCGCTAGAAACGTCCAGACCCAACCCCATTGATTGAGTTGGGATTTCCATTCTGGAAGCGCGTCGCCGATGGCGACGGTGCGGATGGCGCCTTTGATTGCGGCGAGCATTGGAATGACGAGTGCGATCAGGGCGAGTTGAGTCCACGGATCGCCGGCGATCATCGCGGTGAGCACTGTGATGAATGCATAAATCAGAGTGATCGAATAACCGAGATGCGCGATGGCGCCGAGCGTCCAGCGTTTTGAAGAGTAGACGTGGGTGATCGAAATCTGGCGGTTGGTGAATTCGAGCAGGTCCTTGCCCGTCCAGGGATGCACGGTGGGCGCCATGCATTCGGGACAGAAGACGATCGGTTTGCCGTTCTGCTCGAGCGCGGCGGTGAGGGCGAAATCGTCGCTGAGGGCGCCGTCCCAGGCTTCGAGCGCGTGCACATCGTTGAACATGGATCGGCGGATCGCGGTGCCACCGCCCCAGCAGAAATTATCGCGCGGACGGCCGAGCATGGTGGCGATTGCCGCGTTCCACGCGGAGGCTAGCGCGCTGGCGAAGCCGCCTTCGCCGATGCGGCGGCTGGGAATGATCCAACGGTAAGCGGTGGTCGCGCCGGTGCGGGCGTCCTGCAAGGGAGCTACGAGTTTTTTCAGCCAACTGTGCGGCAAACGTACGTCTGAATCGGTGAAAACCATCACTTCGAATTGCTGGGGGAGGGCTTCAACTGCGCGGCGGAGATTGTAAACTTTTTCGCCACAGCCTTCGCCCGGGCCAGCGATAACTATGTGCACGGGCCGAGTGCTCGCGGCTTTTACGCGTTCGATTACTTTCAGCGCGGGATCGAGACTGGTGGCGAGTACGAAATAAATTTCGTAATTGGGATAGTCAAACTTAGTGAGCGCCGCGAGGTTGTCCTCAAGACCAAGCTCGTTACCCTTGCAAGGGCAGATGAGCGCCGTAACGGGCGCGTAAAAGCCGGCGTGCGAGTTGAGACGCCGCTGGACCATGCGATACCACTCGAAGCCGTCCCATAGGGAGTAAAGTCCGGCGGCGACCTGCAACAGCACCAATACGTAGAAAACAGCGTACATACCGCGAGAATAGCAGCTTTGGCAGACGGTTCGGAGCGAGGCCGAGTCGGGAGTGGCCAAATCGGTATTGGCTGTAACGCAGCATCCTTTGGAGAGGGCTTGGCATCGGATTTCGGGTAGATCAAGCTGGATTTTACAAATTCCCTGATATACTGACGGCTATCCGTAGATGAAAAACGAACATAGTCCGGCATACTCCATCGTTGTACCCCTATTTAACGAGCAGGAAAGCGTTGCGCAGCTTTACGTGAAGATCACGGAAGTGATGGACACGGTGGGCGAACCGTTTGAAATGGTATTCGTCGACGACGCGAGCAAAGACGGGACGTTTCGCCTGCTATCTGAAATTGCCAGCGCGGACCGGCGCGTGACTGTGGTGAAACTGCGGCGCAATTTTGGACAAACCGCCGCGCTGAAGGCCGGCTTCGATCATTCGCAAGGCGAGATCATCATTTCGATGGATGGCGACCTGCAGCACGATCCCGCGGAAATACCTCTTTTTGTCGAGAAAATTAAAGAGGGGTACGACATCGTGAGCGGGTGGCGCGTTTCGCGCACAGATCACTGGCTGGCGCGGCGTTTGCCGAGCCGAATCGCGAATTGGATGATGGCGAAGCTCTCGCGCGTGGATCTGCACGACTTCGGGACAACGTTTAAGGCTTATCGGCGCGAAATACTGTCTGAGATTCATCTTTATGGCGAGCTGCACCGGTTCATCCCGGCGCTGGCAAGTTGGGCAGGCGCTTCGGTGGCGGAAGTGCCAATCACGAATATTCCGCGGAAGAGCGGAAAGTCAAATTACGGGATCTCGCGCACGGTGCGCGTGGTGCTCGATTTGATGAGTGTAAAGTTTCTGCTGGATTATTCGACTAAGCCGCTGCAGTTTTTCGGATTGATGGGACTGGTGTCGCTGATGGGCGGCGGCGCGATCGGCGGATGGATTTTTGCGCGGAAGGCGTTTTTGCACGAGGGGCTGCTTGCGAATCATGGACCGTTGATTTTGCTCGGTATGGCGGCGGTGATGGCGGGGATTCAGTTTATTTCGATTGGGCTGATTGGGGAGCTTCTGGCGCGGACTTATTATGAGAGCCAGGATAAGCCTGTTTATACCGTGCGGGAGATTGTGGCGTACGGCGTGGCGCCTACGCGGGCTTCGCGGAGCCGGGGAGCGGCGGGGAGATAATTCGGGAGGTAGAGGAGGCAAAGGAAGTAAAGGAGGTAGAGGAGAAAACCCTCGCAGTAATTCCCACCAACTTCGGATTCGGAACGCGTTATCCAGATTTAGGCAATTCAACTTTCTGCGTGTTGATTAAATTGTAGGACGACGTTGCAGGGATCGCGGCACGTTTCGTCCCCCCCCCGCAAAACAAGAAAAGCAAGAGAGGTCCTTTGGGTCGCTTCGCGCGCCTCAGATGGTATGAAAACGAAGGGTGAAAACAGGCGTGCCTCCAAGGGTACGATCGTGCTCGAAGCACAGACCCTGAAGGAGGCACGCGATGATCCACGTAGGAGTGGACCTGCACCAGCGATTTTGTTACATGACGGCA
>DATEGW010000077.1:0-16521 GCA_035279845.1 Candidatus Acidiferrales bacterium
ACAAGGAAAATCAGAGTCCTTGGCAAATCATCGAACGCCTCGCGCCTCGCTCCCCACTGCAGATTTGCTTGCTCCCACCCCTCTTGCTCGATTACCACCTCAACGACTCAGGGGGTTACCATGTGCCTAGGCATCCCTAGACAACGACCATTTGAGAACAGAGGGCTCGACGCTCGCGTGATTGCTGCTTCGCATTTCCGGATGCTACGATTATTGATATGAGCACCAACGTCGGCGCTAAGCCCCGCATCGGTATTCCCTATCGCACGATAAAAGAGCAGGCGATCGGGGATCAGTCAAAAATCCATCGCTACTTGAAGGCTGTGCAAATGGCGGGCGGCGATCCGATTCCGATTCCGCTCGATTTGTCTTCGAGCGAGCTAAAGACATTAGCTGCGACATTAGACGGGCTTGCCTTATCGGGCAGTCCGGCGGATGTGGATCCCTCTCTTTTCCACGCCGCGCCGCATGTTAAGGCAGCTGCTCCGGATCGCGACCGTGAACGCACCGATTTTGGCCTACTCGAGCAATTCTTCGCCGAAGGCAAGCCTGTGCTGGCGATTTGCTATGGCATTCAGAGCCTTAACGTTTTTCTCGGTGGCACCTTATTGCAAGACATTCCCAGCGAGGTTCCGTCCCATATAGGGCATGACGCTCAGGGCGGCGAGTCGTCGCCCGAAACGTTTCACGAGATTCGAATCGAACCGGGATCACGTCTGGCGATGTTGGCGAATAATTTGAAAGACGTCCGCGTGAACAGTTCGCATCATCAATCGGTGCTCGAGTCCGGCCGCGGGTTGCGTATCACCGCGAGAGCCAGCGATGGAGTTATCGAAGCACTCGAAGCTACGGCAAGTGGACATTGGGTAACGGCAGTGCAGTGGCATCCCGAACGCATGGTTGAAACAGATGCTTTTGCTTGTTCCCTCTTTGGCGGCTTGACTGCAGCAGCGCGCAAGAGGCCGGCGCGGCCCTAAATATTGCAATGATGTCGTGGGCCGTCACAGCTCATGTTACAGGCTGGCAACCTTCAATGGCGTTTGAAGGATCAATCTAGAGGGAGGTTATACCCGTGAATTTTAAATTGCGCCAGCCCTTGATGTTTGCGGCATTGCTGATTTGCATCCTGTGGCTTACGCCGGGTCACCTAGCCGGTGCGCAGGATTCGCAGGTGCTGCTGCCTGAACAGAGCGCCGCCAAAGCAAAGCAGATCATGCAGCAGGCAATCGATGCACTTGGCGGGAAGGCTTTCCTCGATGTGCGCGACGTCACTTGCACTGGCAATCTCAGCCAATTCGACCACGCGGGTCAGCTAAGCGGTTTTGAGAAATTCATCGATTACTCGATGCCTCCGTCGAAGGACCGCACGGAAAACCTTCCAAAGCGCAATGAGATCGACATTTTCAACGGAGATGAAGGCTGGAATTTGGATCGTGGCGGAGTTTCGCCTGAACCTGCCGCTCTGGTCGCACAGCATAAGGACGACGTCGCCAAGAGTTTGAATAATATTCTGCGAAATCGGATAAATGAACCAGATATGGACATTAGCTACGCCGGGCCGGATATCGTCGATCTGAAGCAGGTGGATTGGGTGCGGTTGATGGATCCGCAGGACCGCACGATCCGAATAGCATTTGACCGCATGACGCATCTTCCGGTCCAGAAAATCGTGGAGTCGCGCGACCCGCGGCTGCATGCGAATACGACAGAGGTGGAATACTATTCGCTTTATTACGATGCCGACGGAGTGAAAACACCCAAGCAGATTGCCCGCGAGCGCAACAACATGAAGATCTATCAGGTATTCTTCGATAAATGCCAGTACAATACTGGCTTGCAGGATTCGCTTTTCGCGAAGCAATCCCTTGACGAGCGCTGGGAGAAGTTGCCCAATAAATACCGCGATAAGAAAAAGAAAAAAGACGAGTCGCCTAAAAACAACTGATCACTGCCGTGTACGTCGACTCCTAAAGCAATCGCCTTCTCGCTTGGAGCTGGTCCGTCAATCCTGTACTGTGAAGCGAATTGGCTGGATCAGCAGGCTATTTCCCACTTGAATCGAGACGTTGTAGTCCCCTGCCTTCACCTGAGGCACTTTGAAAACGATCTTGCCGGTTTCCTGATCGACGATCGTCGCTTTGTGATCGTTCTGCTCATCGGAAAGAAAAACTCCGCTGACCGCGGCCTTACCGAGGCTGTCGCCCGTAACAGTTATGGTGTCATTCACCTTTCCCGACGCAGGATCGACCGCCGTGATTCGCGAGTTGGTTTGAGCGGTCGCAGGTAGCAGAGCGAGGACAAAAAATGCCGCAAGAAGTATTGTGAAGACTTGAGCGGAGATCGGAGCACCCGCTCGGCGCGCACAGGATTCCTCAAGAGGGGACGGAAGCTGGGTCATACACACCTCCTCAATCAGATGAGCGCTTAGAGCGTCATCTGGCGCACAACATACTTCTACAGGCGGTTGCTGTCAACCCACGGCGCGTTCTTGCGAACTGGCAGGAAGAGATTCGCTGAAGGAGAGCGGATTCTCGGTTGCAGTCGTCGGCCCAAGAGTCGTTTCGGTCCAGAACGATTTTTCAGCGAGAAGGCGTGTGACAAGTTGCGTGTGCAGCGCGTGTCCGGCCTTCACGGCTTCCACACGCGCCAGAAGTGGCAGACCAATGAGTGCAAGATCGCCGATCAGATCGAGCGCTTTATGCCGGCCAAACTCATCCGCAAACCGTAGCGGTCCGTTCATCACTCCATCGTCAGTAAGGACCAGCGCATTTTCGAGAGAGCCGCCGCGAATCAGACCCATGGCGCGCAGTGGTTCGATCTGGCGTTCGAAACAGAACGTTCGGGCGCGCGAAAGCATCTCACGGAAGCTGTCTGGCGTGACCAACACTTCGATCTCCTGTTGGCCTACCAGGGGATGAGGAAAGTCGACGTAGCACCGAATGGAGAACTCGTCGGCGGGATAAATTCCTATACGGCGCCCATCTTCAACGATTTCCAGCGGTTTCAGGACTCTCAGGTAACGACGCCGGCGACGCAGTTTTCGTATGCCAGCGCGCTCAATCAAGCGGATGAACGGTTCGGCCGATCCATCCAGGATCGGAATCTCGATAGAATCGATGTCGATGAAAACGTTGTCGATACCGCACGAGTAGAGAGCGGCGAGCAAGTGTTCCGTCGTCGAGAGCAACACACCTTGCTTCATCAGGCTGGTGGCATAGCTCACCCGAGCCACGTTACGTACGTGCGCCTCGATTCCGAAGTTATCGAGATCAACCCGACGGAAAACAATCCCTGTATCCACCGGTGCAGGAACCAACTCGATATGAGTCTTAACGGCAGTGTGCAATCCGATTCCATCGGCCGAGACGGGCCGTTGAATTGTGCGCTGGTTCGACACAGAGAGGGCCTACTAGCATTCGAGAGACCGTTTTAATTGTGGCTAAATCCTCTAATTTCATAGGTGTACGATGGACGTAGTTGCCAGGGTTTCCTGGATGTTGTAAAAAAACAACACTATGCCTAATTCAGTGTGTCAGCCAGGGTCTGTGATGTTTATGGGAGGGCAATCCGATGGCAAAAGCCACTCGACCTAGATCGTAATATTCAGCAATTGTCCGGGCGGTGTGCTTTGAAATGCCGAGTCGAGTTGAGGAGCGTCAACGGTAGCAAACCTGAGTTTTAGATCGCTCATTTTCGACGACAAGTTGCTGAGATAATGAGGACCGGTCCGGGGCGGTCTTTCCGGCCCGTTCGATTCAAAACCAGCCATCGCGAGTTGTGTCTGTGGCAGGTGGACGGGTGACAGCCGCTGAGCAACATCACGCAATTGCAACTTTGGCTCTTCGTTGCTATCCACCCGTGCGCTTGGCGTCTGACCTGCAAAAAGCATCTGCACCTCGGCGCCAATTTGGGCCTGATTTGTTGTTGTATTCGAATCGGTCGCCAGTTCTTGCGCACCGGATTGCAGTGTTTGCACGAGCATTTTCAACGCGGCAGGATCGTTGGCGTAAAGCAGCATGGCCATGCGATTAAACAGCGAAATGCTTTGAGGATCGATACCAATCTGCTGCAGCGTGTGATTGAGCTGCGCAAGCTCAGCTAATGGCGTATGGGAGGCGGTGCTGGCGGGCTGTGAAGCTGCGCTTATGGCGCTGCGCGTCTGATTCTCGGCGACGCTCTCTGCTGCAGGTCGTGCCGGATCGTTTGCGGCGGGTGGTGTTCGTTTCGATGGTAGATCGTTGGCCAATGGGTCGCCGCTCCGCTGATTGGGAACGCTGTGGGTAAGCTTCACGGGCAATTCTGGCGCATCGGGAATTTGTGCCGTTTGGCTGGCGCCGCTGCCATTCGCTGCGCGAAAGCTCTGCTGCTCGGCAAAAAAGAATGCGGCGGCTTCGCCGAACTGCGCATTGTCATTTGCGGTTCGGGTCTCTCCGTTTTCGGCTGTTCTGCCGGTCAGAGTTACCACATCCTGCCAGCCTGGGTCTTGCGCTGGAGCAGCGTTGGCCTGAGGACCGGGAGCAGAGTCCGGCTGCACCGGCATCGGCGGTGTCTGCTGGGCCCACAAAGCTATGCCGTTTGTTGCCATGACTGGCTCCCCCTCGGAGCCCAATGGAGCCGGTCGGCACCCAAGCGATACTTGATAAGATCGGATCGCCCGCCAGTGCGGTTCCCGGCATCTCAATAGATACCTGTCGTCTGTATCGGCGGCTGGTCTCTATACTTTAGATTGCATTAACCCTGTTGTTTCAAAGGCTTGGCGAAGGTAAAATCGGGTGGATAAAGTTTTTCAATATGGATGCCCCGTTCAATATCCTGTCGAATCCACCGTCTCTGACGGTCGCTCCTCCGGCCGTACACCCCCGCCCATCATGGCTGCGGGTGCGTTTTTTTGGTGGAGCAAATTACCAGGAATTGAAGCGGATCATGCGTACGCTGGATCTGCACACGGTTTGCGAGAGCGCACGCTGTCCAAATATGGGCGAATGTTGGGAACATCGCACCGCTACGTTCATGATCCTGGGCAACATTTGCACGCGGGCATGCGGGTTTTGCGCCGTGCCCAGCGGCAAGCCTCTCGGACCGCCGGATGAGGCCGAACCCGAACGGGTCGCGGAGGCTGTGGAACGCATGGGCCTGCGCTACGCTGTGGTCACCTCAGTGAATCGTGATGACCAGCCCGATGGCGGCGCAGCGATTTTTGCGCGGACGATCACATCGATTCGTGAGCGTGTTCGCGATTGCCGCATAGAAGTGCTGATTCCGGATTTTCGGGGCGACTGGCGCGCGCTGGAAACGCTGATGGCTGCGCGGCCGGACGTGCTGAATCACAACATGGAAACGGTGCCGCGGCTTTACCGGCGCGTCAGAAAAGGCGCTGTTTATGAGCGTTCTCTCGAACTGCTGCGACGTGCGCGCGAGTTAGCGCCTTCGATTCCGACGAAAACGGGAATGATGCTCGGCCTGGGAGAGAGTCGAGAAGAAGTTCTCGCGGCAATGGAAGAGATCGCCGCGCAAGGCACGCACATTCTTACGCTGGGACAGTATTTGCAACCGACTTCGGATCACCTACCGGTCGAGCGTTTTGTTCATCCCGATGAGTTTGCCGAATACAAGCGGCTTGGCGAGCAGATGGGATTCAAACACGTCGAGTCAGGTCCGCTGGTTCGCTCTTCGTATCACGCCTTCGAGCAGGAAGAATCGGCGCGGGCTTAAGCCGCCTGCTTCGCATGGCAAGCAGAAATAAGTGCCAGCATGAGCGTCAACCGTATTGACGCATCCGGCGCCGTAAACACGCTTTAAAATGCCAAAAAAGTGACGAAGTGGCGCCTTAAAGAGGCCATTCTGCGGAAAGGGCGTTTTGCGCAGTGTAGCAAGCAAGCTGAGGCGGATGAGTTCAGCTCGTCGCTCGAATTCCCGGATCGGGAACGCGGGCTGGGTTTCCCTCGATCCGAAGAGAGAAGCCTCGGCGTTGGACTTCTCGATCCCGGAGGGAGGAGTCTCCGGCTGGGATGCTTACTGGCCAAGGCATAGGGCGATTTAGCCCCATTTGGGCATTCCGGGTGGGCCGCGATCATAATTAGCGATCCGAGCGGTGTCAGGCTGAAAATAAAGCCGGTCTCCACGAAAACCCGCGTTCTAATTCAGGGAGTCGAGGAAGGTGTTTGCTATGTCTTTCACGCGGGCGGCGCAGTCTTCATCGGCGGTCGGTGAGTTGAGCGCGGCGCGGAAGTAATTCGCGGCGCTTTCTTTTTGTCCCAGCTCCATGTTCAAATTTCCGACAAGCAGAAGAAAAATTGCGTTGTGCGGATATTTTTCGACCAGCGGCTGCGCGATTTCGAGGGCGTCCGCGTACTTCAGGTCGAAGGTGCGGAGATTTTTCGCCAGGTAGTAACGCGCATCCACGGCGAATAACACTCCGTTCTGCGCGCCTTCCTTCATTTGACGAATACCTGTCTCCTTATTGCCGCCCGGAATGCCCATGAAGAAGCGCAGGATCTTCACAATCGGCGACAGCGTATCGACGTAGTAGTTGTAGAAGCCGAGGCCCGCGGTCGCGTCTGCCAGATCGGGCTCAAGCTGCAATGCGTGCAAAAATTCGGTTCGGGCAGCTACTCCTGCGCGCGCCACATTGCGATGTTCATCCCGTTCGTCGTAAACCCGCGCCTTTAAGGCGTAGCCGAGCCCTGCATAGAGATGCATTTCAGCGGTTTCGGACTCGGCGAGTTGAGCCTTCGCGGTTGCGATCACCTTGTCGGCAAGCTTGATGTATGGCTCATGCGTGGGACGTTTGCCGTGAGAGAAATCGTCAACCATTCCCCACTTAATCTCGCAAGCAGCGCAATAGATATTCCACCAATCGGCCTCGGCTTCGAGGAGGTAACCGAGCGGATGATCGGGTTCACCTTCTTGAATCGATCGCGCGATGGGTATGGCCGCAGCCGGGTTGCCGGCGTAAATATCCGACATCGCCTTGATGGCTTCGGGCGGCAGAGTGATTTCTCCCGCCCGGGTTGCGGATGCGAAGGCCAGCGTGATGAATATAGGGACGAGCAGGACGCGCAACAAGAGAGGCATGGCTTCAGATACTAAAGCCCAATTCAGGCGGCTGCATTTACGGCGGATATGGAAGCCCCGCCCGTCCGTTCCTACAATTCCTCTAGCCAATTGTTCGTCCTTGGGTTGACGCCGATATGGTAGCCCATGCCTGCGCAATTTTGGTTAGCCCGCGAGACATTTCTGCGCAGGGCAGACGGGGCATGCTGCGCTAAAGGCCGCAGCGCTACATTCGAACCTATCCCGCTATCGCGAGCGAGGACATTCCTAGAGAGAGAGCGTCCCAAACTTTGTCAGGAGTTTAGCTTTTGCTGATATTCTCGGCGTTCCCTGAAGAGGCGGAGGGCGGGAGGAAAGCAAGAAGGGATCCTTCGCCCCGCCCTGAAAAGGGCGCGGCTCAGGATGATGAGTTTAAAAAGCACAGACACAAAACACAGGTGCGACCGTTGGAAAAGTCTAAACAACTCGAACGTGGGCTCGGGCTTGTAGAAGCGACGGCCCTGAACGTCACGTTCATGGTCGGCATTGGGCCGTTTGTGGTGATCCCGCTTGTGGTGCAGGCGATGGGCGGGCCGCAGTCGCTGATTGCCTGGGTTTTCGGCGCGATTCTCGCGTTGTTCGATGGATGCGTGTGGGCAGAACTAGGCGCGGCAATGCCGCAAGCGGGTGGAAGCTACGTATTTTTGCGTGAAGCATACGGACCGGCCCGTTGGGGCCGGCTAATGTCGTTTTTATATATTTGGCAGACGCTGTTTCAAGGACCGCTCAGCATCGCCTCGGGCGCGTTGGGATTTGCGGATTATTCGACGTATCTGACGGCAAGGTCGGTGCGAGCCCGCGGCATTCTCGGCGCGCTCGGGGGGCACGCTGAAAACGCAATCGCGGTCGCCGTGGTGGTGCTCGCCGTCGTGCTGCTCTACCGGCGCATCCGAACCATCGGTCGTATTTCGATCGTGCTGTGCTTGATTTTGATTGGAACTATTCTCTGGTTGGTTTACGGCGGCGCAACGCATTTTCATTCAAGCCTCGTGTTTAGCTTTCCGGCGGGCACTTGGAATTTTTCCTGGATATTCTTCGCCGGACTGGGGCACGCGACGGTTCAAACCGTCTACTCGTACCTCGGCTATTACAACGTCTGCAATCTCGGCGGGGAAATGAAAAATCCCGAGCGCAATATTCCGCGCGCGATTTTCCTTTCAATCATCGGAGTCTCGGTCCTTTATCTCGCAATGCAGACCAGCATCCTGGCGGTGATCCCATGGCAAGAGGTGGCCAGAACGAGAGCCGTGGCGAGCCTTTTCGTAGAACGTGTATTCGGGTCGCGGTGGGCCGAGCTAGCCACTGTGCTGATCCTGATTACGGCGTTCGGTTCAGTGTTTTCGGCGACACTTGGCTATTCACGAGTGCCCTATGCCGCGGCGCAGGACGGCAACTTTTTTGCAATTTTCGGACGAGTCCATAAAAAGGGGCATTTCCCACACGTGTCGCTGCTGGCCCTCGGAGCCGTGGCGATCATCTTCAGCTTTTCGCTGACGTTGCGCGATGCAATTCGTTCCATCCTGGCGATGCGCTGCATCATCCAATTCGTCGGCCAGGCGGCCGGGTTGATTCTGCTGCGAAGAAAATGGGGAGCGGACCGCTTGCCCTTCCGGATGTGGTTCTATCCGGTTCCCGTGGCACTCGCGATCCTCGGCTGGATCGCTATTTTTGTATCCACGGGGTCGCGCCCAATGATTGCGGCGGGCGCTGCGGCTTCCGCGGGAATTCTTGTATATTTGGTGCGCGCAAACTGGCTGCGGGAGTGGCCGTTTGAGGGGGTTCGATGAAAAAGCCTGAAATTGCGAAATTTGTGTGGCCGATTGCGTTAGCCGCAGTTGTGTCGATCGGGGCAACGCTATTTGCGCAATCCCGGCCCGGTTTTCCGCTGGCGGAGTCTGTGGAAGCGATCAACCAATCGCGCGTGGCCACAAGAATTCTTTACATCACGGCGCATCCGGATGATGAAGATGCGGGTTTGCTCGCATACCTCGCGCGCGGGGTTAATGCAGATGTGGCGCTGCTGACGATCACGCGCGGACAGGGCGGTCAAAATGCCGTTGGGCCAGAGCAGGATGGAGAGCTCGGCGTGGTGCGCACGACGGAGCTTCTCTCCGCAGGCAGCCACTACGGCGTTCATCAATATTTCACACGCGCGATCGACACCGGTTTTTCGAAGAGCCCCAAGTGGACAATGGCAATCTGGGGCGATCAGCTTCCGATGGAAGACATGGTGCGGGTGATTCGTACGTTCCGACCGGACGTAGTGATCAATGGCTGGGGCGGCGTAAAGAATGGTCACGGCCAGCATCAAGCAAGTGGTCTGCTAACGCCCGTGGCCGTTGCCGAGGCGGCCGATCCTTCGAAATTTGCCGATCAGCTCGGTGAAGGACTGCCGGCCTGGAAGACATCTCTTGAATTGCGGCCCGCAAATTTCGGCTTTGGACCTGGTGCTGGTCGCGGAGGCCGAGGGAGAGGTGGTCCTCAAGGTGGGCGAGGCGATGGCGCGCCAGCGCCTCCTCCTCCGCCCAGCATTCACCTGCCGACCGACGAAATTTCTCCACTTTGGGGCATCAGCTACGTCGAGATGGGCGCCGAAGGGCATGGCCAGCAGCCGTCCCAAGGAACGCCGCAACTTTTCGGCGGCGGATTTGGAAGGCGGCAGTCGAATCTGGTGATTGAAACTCCGCAAGGCGAAGCGGGCGGCGTATTCGATCCGAAATTGCTGGATCAGCCCATCACTGCGCTGGCGGATCGCTATCCGAGCTACAAGTTGATGATGGCGCCGGCACTCGATTCCGCCGAAAAGGCGTTGAGCACCGCAGCAACGCAGGAGCTTTCTTTGGATCGCGCCGCGGCTGCTCACTCGATTGCGCAAGCGGGGAAAGAAATTGCCAGTCTGACGGAAGAAGTGGGCCAGCAAGGCGGCCAGGACAAGTCGCAAGCGCTCTTCGATCTCAATGAGGTGCACGAAAGAATAGATCACGCGATGGAGAAGGTGGTCTCGCCCTCTATCGCGCTGAATGCAGACCGCCACGAGCTAGTTGCGGGCGAGAATTTTGCGGTGACGGCAAACTTTCCGGATAAGCCTGCGGTTGACGTGCAGGCGCCGATCGAATCCTCGAGCCTTGATGTTTTGAAGGGTTGGACTGTCTTGCCAGCGCCGCGGCAGAACGGGCCGTATCGTTTCAATGTAGCGATTCCCTCTGACGCGACCGCGCCAGCGATTACCCCGGCGCAAGCGATTTTGCCGTTCCCAACGCCGCTGGTGCGGTTTGTGCTGCCGGTAACGCTGGATAACTACACATTCCATGTGGTGCGCACGGTGGAATTTTCTGAGACGAAGACGGTGAGGATCGAGACCTATCCTCTAGAATTGGTCCCCGCCGTTACACTCACCGTGGAACCACCAGAAATCATGGTGCCGGAAAAGCATGCGTCCGCGCCGATCCAACTGCTCGCGCGGGTTCGCTACCACGGAGAGCAGGGCGCCAAAGTTTCCGTGGGCCTCGATGCACCGAAGGGCTGGACTGTGCAGCCGATCGCGCCGCTGGATTTTTCCGAACCCGGCGACCAATTGGTGCGATACGCAATTACTCCGCCGGCGGGATTGGGTGCGGGAGCCTATCCGCTTCATCCGTATGCGAAGCTGGGCGATCAAACCTTCCGTACTTCTCTCGAACCCATTCCCACATTGCCAACGCGCGATTGGAGCGAGCCGAACGATGCGACCGTTCACGTGCTGAATCTAAATATTCCCACGGGCCTTCACATCGGATACGTGGCTGCGGAAAACGATCCGTTGCCCGAAGTGCTTCGGCAAACCGGGATTCAAGTGGACATGCTCGATGACGTGGCTGTGTCGTTTGGCGATTTGAGCCGTTATGACGCGATTGTCCTGGGCATTCGTGCTTATGAGCTGCGTCCCGATGTGGCGCAAGCGAATTCGCGCCTGCTCGACTACGTGAAAAACGGCGGCACCCTGGTGGTGCAGTACGAGCGCGAGCCTTCGTGGGGAAGGCTGAAACCGACGCCCTATCCTGCTTCGATGGACGCATCGAAATCGAATACACTCGCGCGTACGACCGATCCCAATTCGCCTGTGACATTTCTTGCTCCGCAAAATCCGCTGCTGAACACGCCGAACAAAATCACGCAGCAGGATTTCAAGGGTTGGGTGCAGGAGCGCGGGACGTATTATTGGGACAAGTGGGATTCGCACTACACGCCAATTCTTGCGTTGCAAGATCCGGACGAACCGCCTGTGAATGGTGCGCTGATGTATGCGCGGTACGGCAAGGGCGTTTACATTTACGCTGGATTGGTTTTCTTTCGCGAACTGCCGGCGGGCGTTCCGGGGGCGTATCGTTTGTTCGTCAATTTGATCAGCCAGACGCCGCATCATTAGAGACGGGCACAAGAGACAGACACTATCAGCACGGCAAAAGGAATTAAGAGACGTGGCTTCAGGGATTAACGCTTGGATTGGACAACTTTGTCTTCCGATAATGGGAGGCGTTTGATCGATGACGGACTGAAATGAAAGCCGATCGCTACGAAAACACTCGCCCGAGTGCTTATGTTTGCTTTCGCGGAAGCCGCGTCACCGGATCAAGATAGCAAGGCCGCACCGGGCGAAGTGACAAGAAGTGCGGGTACACCCATAACGGAGGTCCGAGCAGCGAGGGCCTGTCGCGAAAGTTAGAAAGTCTGGAAGCCTTGGTAGATCCAGAGCGCCGCAATTACCGCCAGCAACGCGCCGGATGCCACCATCAATGCCATGACTGGCCGGTGCAGCTTTTCGATCCTGTCAACGATGGATCGCTGTTCGGCGGCCATGTGATTCTCGGCGGCGTCGAGGAACAACTGGTCCTCTTCGCGCGTCTCGAGCGTGCTCTTATAAATCATCATGATAATGAGCGCGGCCGTAACTACACCCCAGAGGACTAACAATCCGTACAGCAGATTTTGCATGGAACCCACGATAACCTCCTTGCCCGCCGGAGTCGTGGTCAGGTCCTCAACAACGAAGATCGGCCGCTCAAGCAGGCCTCGGTCTATGCAGGTGGGCGGATTATAGTCCCCTGTTAGCATAGGAAGTCAATAGTCATGATCGGTACTCGATGATTGCGTAGGGCTGCGATCACGGTAAACCGCGTTAGAAAGGGCCATCGCATACTGCAATTACCGCATACGTTCTAGGGTAATCCATGTATTAATGGCGCTTCGCCCTTTCGACTATCGTTTTTTCGCGCAAGCGGACTTCGGGCGAACAGAGGCAATCGCGGAGTCCGAGTTTGCACGCCGGGCTCGCAAACCGACGGGTCGTTGTCGCCGCAGCGGGATGTAACAATCTGAGCACAAGGGGCAAGAGAAATCGCCGTCGGGCTACCGCGCGACGGTCGACTGTCGCAATATTTTTACGTCCAGCCACATGCGAGCCTCAAAGAGAGTGAAAGCGGGTTACATCTGTGTTCGGTCGAAGCGACATCTCGTTTTGGTCCTTGCTACTGTTTCGCTTGCCTTAAGCGCCGCCGCTCGGTCGCCGCAGCAGACCACGCAGACTCCAACCCCGGCGAACCCCTTAAAGCAACTCAGCCTGGAGCAGCTCGGGAACATCGAGGTGACAACGCAGTCGAAAACTCCCACAGAAGTTTGGAAGACAACCGCCGCGATTTACGTCATCACGCAAGATGATATTCGACGCTCCGGCGCCACGACAATTCCCGAGGCGCTTCGATTAGCGCCGGGCGTGGAAGTCACGCGGATAGATGCGAATAAATGGTCGATCGGCATCCGCGGCTTCGGAAGCCGACTGAATCGGGATGTGCTGGTGCTGATGGATGGGCGGAGTGTTTACAATCCGCTGCTCGCGGGGACGTATTGGGAAGTGCAAGACACGATGATGGACGACATCGACCGCATCGAAGTGATCCGCGGACCGGGCGGTATCGTTTGGGGGCCGAACGCCGTCAACGGCGTGATCAACATCATCACAAAGAGCAGCGAAGAGACGCAGGGCATTCTCTTCGATGGCGCGACATCGAGTTTCAAGAGCGGCTTCGCCAGCGTACGTTACGGAGGACGCAATGCCAGCGGCAGCCTGTCTTACCGGGTCTACGCCAAAGGATACGACCGCGGCACGCAATATCATGCGGATCACGACAACTACGATGCGTGGCGGTCGCAGCAGGGCGGTTTTCGCGTCGACTGGAAGGAAAACGCGCGCGACACGTTGACGGTGCAGGGCGATATTTACCGCGAACGAGCGGGCGAAACGGTTATGGCGATCAATTACGCTCCGCCGTATTCGCAGGTGCTGCATGGGGATATGCGCCTTTCTGGGGGGAATATTCTCGGGCGTTGGACGCGGACGCTGGGGGAAAACAGGGACGTTGAGATTCAGGCTTACTACGACGCGACGAATCGACGGGAACCGAATTTCGGGGACATTCGCAAAACGTTCGATGTGGATTATGTGCAGCGGAGGCCGCTGGGAGAGCGCAACAGCCTCACGTGGGGCGCGAGCGCACGCGCGAGCGATGGCGACGAGCTAGCACCGACAACCGGCCTGTTTTTCACTCCGCCGCAGCGAACCGATACGATGTTTACGGGGTTTCTCGAAGACGACATCACCCTAATTCCGGACCGGCTCGTCTTTCAGGCGGGGAGCAAGTTCATCAAGACAAATTACACCGGCCTGGAACTAGAGCCGAGCGGGCGTTTGCTTTGGACGCCAAGTGAGACGCGAACGGTTTGGTTAGCGTTTACGCATGCGGTTCGCACACCCTCCAATGCCGAGCGGGACTTCAATTTGTCCGGATTCATCAGCCCCACTTCTCCTAATGGTTTGCCGTTCTTCGCTCGCATTATTGCGAATCCCGATTTCGTTTCGGAAAAGCTGGATGGCTATGAGCTTGGCTTTCGCAGCTTGGTGACTCCAACCGCATACGTCGATGTGGCGACCTTCTACAATCAGTACCACGATCTTTTCAGCGAAGACATTACGGGGCCTGAGTTTGTAGAAGATTCTCCACCGCCTCCGCACAATTTGATTCCGGTACGGTTCGGCAATGGGCTCGTGGGCTCAACGTATGGCGGCGAAATCGCCCCAGAATGGCGTCCCACAAATTGGTGGCGCCTGCGGGGCTCCTATTCGTATTTGCACATGGTCTTGAACCGGGGGACCAATTCAGAGGACATCGGCACTGCACCGATTGTGGAAGGCACCAGCCCGCAGCACCAGGTGCTGATCCAATCTGCGTGGGATCTGCCGAAGCGCTTCACGTTCGATTTCGATTATCGTTTCGTGAGCAAACTTGCAGCGCAGGGCATTCCTGCTTATTCCACCGCGGACGCACGGCTGGCATGGATGGTTAACAGCCATTTGGAATTGTCTGTCGTCGGCGAGAATTTGTTTCAGCCGTACCATTACGAATTTGCGAGCGATCCCGGGCCGAACGTTGCGATCAAGCGGAGTGTCTTCGGAAGAGTGGTTTGGAGCAGCGAGACTCAGTGACAAGAGTTGAAAATCGGTTTAGCTTGTTAGAGTTGCATTCGCGAGGCTTTTAATTTTGCGCCCGACGGCGCCAGTGTCCGCAACTTTGGAGGTTTTATGAAAGGCGTGGTTCTGGCCGGAGGGACCGGCAGCCGGTTGAATCCTTTGACGCGGGTGACGAACAAGCATCTGCTGCCTATCTATGACAAGCCTATGGTCTACTACCCGATCCAGACCTTAGTAAACGCGGGGATTACGGAAATCCTGCTGGTGACCGGGGGAAAGAATGCTGGCGATTTTCTGCGCCTCCTCGGCAACGGCCGCGATTTCGGGCTGAAACACATCAATTACACGCATCAGGAGGGCGAAGGCGGCATCGCTGAAGCGCTTGGGCTGGCCGAATATTTCGCGGGGAACGACGCGATTTGCGTGGTACTGGGCGACAACATCATCGAGAACAACATCTGCCATGCGGTGGAAAGCTTCAAGAAGCAGAAAGCCGGTGCGAAGATTCTGCTGAAAGAAGTGGAGGACGCAGAAAGGTTCGGCGTGGCAGAGATTCGCGGCGATCGCGTGATCAACATCCAGGAAAAGCCGAAAGATCCGAAATCGAACTATGCGGTGATCGGCGTGTATCTCTATGACGCGAGCGTGTTCCAGAAAATCCGGCGCCTCAAGCCCTCGGGCCGCGGCGAGCTGGAAATCACGGATGTGAATAATTTTTATATCGAGGAAGGCTCGCTGGCCTACGACATTCTCGATGGCTGGTGGACAGACGCCGGACAGTTCGAATCGCTGCTGCGTGCAAATAATTTGGTGGCTGAAACGGGAGCGAACAAGATGCCCGATGCGGTGCGCGCGGGCGCGAAGGTAGCGCGATGAAGATCTTTGTTACCGGCGGCGCCGGGTTCATCGGCTCGGAATTTATCCGGGTGGTGCTGAGCCTTGATAAGGGCTATACGGTCGCAAATTACGACGATCTGACGTACGCCGGAAATCTGGCGAATCTCAAGTCGGTCGCTGACGAGCCTTCCTATGAATTTGTGAAAGGCGACATCTGCGATGCGACTGCTGTTGAACGCGCGATGGACGGTTGCGATTGGGTTGTGCATTTTGCAGCCGAATCTCACGTGGACCGCAGCATTTATGAGCCTTCGGCTGCGATCCAAACAAATGTGACCGGCACGTTTATGCTGCTGCAAGTGGCGCGCAAGCTTCGTATAAAGCGATTTCTTCACATCTCGACGGACGAAGTGTACGGCGACATGGCGGCAGGCGCGTTCGCAGACGAAAGCTCGCCGATTAAGCCGAGCAGTCCATATTCGGCGTCAAAGGCGGGATCGGATCTTCTGGTTGCATCTTACGTTCGTACCTACGGTTTCCCAGCGCTCATCACGCGCTCCTCGAATAACTATGGCCCGTTTCAATTTCCCGAGAAATTTCTGCCGCTGCTGATCACAAATGCGCTCGAAGACAAACCGCTTCCGATTTACGGCGATGGCAAGCAGCAACGGGATTGGCTACATGTGCGCGACAACTGCCTCGCGGAAGTGCCCGTCCGCAATGCGGTTGGCGAACGGCGCGAGCACGAATGCCGCGGTCTCGAACGGGTCATCGGCGCCTGGCGGCGTCGGCCGCAGGACATCTCTTCCCTGGTAGCGGAGCGTCGCGACGGCGGCGCCGAGGTCGGGCAGGAGCTCGAGCCTCAGGTCGCCGTCCGCGAGCGCGATCACTACTCCGCTGCCCGCGAGGACACGAGCCCCGCGTCACGCGGGCTGTGCTGGTGCCAAAGCTCCTGGATGGACTCCAGCGGACGGCCCTTGGTCTCCGGCACGAAGCGGATGACGAATAGCGCGGCGAGAATCGAGCAGACTCCATACACCCAGTACGCGAAACCGTGGTTGAAATGGGCGTTGAGATAGCTGCTGCCGTCC
>DATEGW010000078.1:0-16603 GCA_035279845.1 Candidatus Acidiferrales bacterium
TGATCGGCATCTTCCTCACAGCGCTAATCATCTGGCTTTTCTTGCGCGACTTGGGAACGGCGGTGCTGGCTGGCATCGTAGTGCCGGTCACGATCTGCGTCACGTTCGTCGGAATGAAGTTGCTTGGGCAGAGCTTCGACATGATGACGCTCGGCGGCCTCGCAGCCGCAGGCGGCCTGGTGATCGACGACGCCATCGTGATGGTGGAGAACATCGTTTTGCATCGGGATGGTGGCGAGCCGCCGCTCGAAGCAACCAGCCGTGCCCTCAAAGAGCTCACGATCCCGCTGATCGGCTCCACGCTCACGCCCATCGTCGTCTTTCTCCCATTAATTTCAATCACTGGCGTCACAGGGACTTTCTTCCGCGCGCTCGCCATTGCCATGAGCATCGCATTGCTCACATCGCTGGTGCTGGCGCTCGGCTGGACGACAAATCTTGGGACGTATCTCATCCGCCACAAGAGCGGCCATGAAGCGCCCGCATCAGCGCCCGCGGAAACCGATGTTCCCGAGAGCGGCGAGAGCGGAGGCGAGGCCGAATACGATTCGCAGGAAGAAGTGCGCCGCATGATCGCCGCCGAGGAAAAATCATTAAAGGGCGGCTTTTTCGGCCGCGTGGTTGACGCCTATGTCCGATGCATCCGCTTCGCCCTGGAGCATCCCGCGTGGCTGGCTCTGTTTTGCGCGGTGCTGATCGTCGTATCGTATTTTTGCTATCGCGGACTTGGGACGGATCTTCTGCCTGCCATGGATGAAGGTGGCTTCATTTTGGACTACGTGATGCCGCCCGGTAGTTCCCTGCAGGAGACCAATCTCGCCATCGAACACGTACTAAGCATCATTCGCTCCACGCCGGAGGTCGAGAGCATTTCGCGAAGAACCGGACTTCAACTGGGACTCTCTGCCGTCACCGAACCGAACACCGGAGATATTTCTGTAAAGCTGAAGAGCAAACGCAGCCGCGGGATCGACGAGGTCATCAATGACGTCCGCACGAAGGTAAACCAGAGAGAACCCGAACTGGGCACCGATTTCATACAGGTGTTGCAGGACACAATCGGCGATCTCAGCGGCGAGCCGCAGCCGATTGTCGTGAAACTTTTCAATCCGGACGGCAACCTCCTCAATAGTTGGGCGCTGAAGGTAGCGGACGCGCTCGGGAACATCCAGGTAGGCGGGAATCATCCCGTCGTCGACATCGATAATGGCGTGGACAGCGCCACGAGCGGGCCTGCCGTGCTCTTCACGGTGGATCCGGCCGCGGCGGTACGGGCGGGGTTCACGATTGATCAGATCGACGTTGCCTCCAGCACGATTCTCGATGGAGAGCCTGCACAAACGCCGGTTATCCTCAACGACAGGCCTTATCAGCTTCTCGTGCGCTATCCAGAGGCGAATCGAGCTTCTTTGGACGCAATGCGAAACACGATTCTGGTGAACTCAGCCGGAGGCACAGCCACGCTGGGTTCCATGGCCGCGATCACCGAATTGCCCGGACAGACGGAAATTCGCCGCGAGGATTTGCAGCAGGACGTAGAGGTCTCGGCGCGTCTCGAAGGGCTCGATCTTGGCTCCGGCATCGCTGCTGTACAAAAAGCCGTCGCCGCTCTCAATATTCCATCTTCCATTCGCGTGGAATATGGCGGCACCTATGCCGAGCAGCAACAATCTTTCAAGGATCTGCTGCTCGTCCTGCTTTTGGCGCTCGTTTTGATTTTTATCGTACTTCTCTTCGAATTCAGATCGTTTTCATCTCCGCTGGCTATTCTGGCGTCGGCTGTGCTGTCGACATCCGGCGTGTTTTTCGCGCTGCTGATCACGAACACCACGTTCAACATTTCGTCGTTCATGGGAACAATCATGGTGATCGGCATCGTAGCGAAAAACGGCATTTTATTACTTGATGCCAATCAGAAGTTCCTCTCGGTTGGATTATCCTCGGAGGAGGCGCTGATTCAGGCTGGCCGCCGCCGCTTGCGGCCGATTGTGATGACCGCGATGGCCGCCGTCGCAGGAATGTTACCGCTTTCGCTCGCATGGGGAGCGGGCTCGCAGATGTTGCAGCCATTGGCGATAGCCGTAATCGGAGGAATACTGATTTCGATGGTCCTTTCGTTGCTGATCACGCCGTCGATCGAGTTTTACTTCACGCGGAATCGCCGCAGTGCCGTCTAAATACACAGGTCGGGGACTTTTGCTTCCATGAGGTTTGCCACTGCGTTTCAGGTCGCCTTTCGCGCGCTTGGGCGTAACAAGTTGCGCTCGGCTTTGACGATTCTCGGCATCACCATCGGCATCAGTGCCGTCATCTGCACTGTCGCCATCGGCCAGGGCGGCTCGAATATGATCAAGCAGCAGCTCGCAGGCTTGGGCGAGAACATGATCTGGGTCGAGGCAGGCGGCCGCAAGGTCAACGGCATGCGCACGGGCAACGGTCAGGGGAAGAGCCTCACAGCCGAGGACGCACGTGCAATTCGCGACACGATTCCGCACATCGTCGGTGAATCGCCCAACGTCGATGGCAACGTGCAGGTGGTCTACGGGAACCAGAATTGGTATACACACTATCGCGGCGTTTCGCCCGATTACTTCCAGATTCGCAAATGGCCCGTCGTCCACGGCGCCAGCTTTACGGATAAGGACGTGAATGACCTGGCCAACGTCTGCGTCATCGGACATACCGTGCAGGAGGAAGTTTTTCAGGGAACCGATCCGGTCGGGGAGACGCTTCGCGTCGGCACAAATGCGTTTCAAGTCCTGGGTGTGCTGCAAACAAAGGGACAATCGAGCTTCGGCCAGGATCAGGACGACATCATCATTCTTCCCTACAGCACGGCACAGCACAAATTGAAGGGAATCTCGTGGATTGACGATGCGTACTTCTCTGTCGATTCCGCGGAGAATATCCCATCCGCGGAGACCGCCATCGGCGCGCTCTTGCGGCAGCGCCATCACCTGCGCGCCGATGCGGACGATGACTTCAATATCCGCCATCCTGAAGACATTCTCCAGGCCCAGGAGCAGACCAGCGAAACATTCACACTGATGCTCGGCAGCATCGCTTCCGTATCCCTTCTGGTCGGCGGCATCGGCGTGATGAATATCATGCTCGTTTCTGTCACGGAGAGAACTCGGGAAATCGGGGTCCGCATGGCGATTGGCGCCACCGAACATGATGTGCGCAGTCAATTCTTGATCGAAGCGCTCGCATTGAGCCTAATCGGTGGTGTCTGTGGCATCGTCTCCGGCGTAGGGGCTTCGGCGGGAATCTCGCAGTTACTGCAATGGCCCACGGAGATTTCAATTCTGGCAATTTTGGTAGCAGCCGCTTTCGCGGCAGGAATCGGAATCGTTTTCGGCTATTACCCCGCGCGAAAAGCCTCCGCACTCGATCCAATCGAAGCCCTCCGCTACGAATGACAAGTCTTTACGCGCGTTTCTCGGCGGGCGCTTTAAATTTGATTTCTCTGCATCGGCCCCCTCGCCTTTCGATTGAGGTGTTTGCCCGGCAACGCGCGTCGTTTTTACCTCGCATCACGATACAATTTTTATGAAACTCTCTTGCGATCTTCGCCGAAGGCGTTATCCTGTCTGAGGGCGCTCAGATCCGTGTTTTCCTGCAGTCTTGTCTGATGCTTTGCTGCCATATTCCTCGGGCATTTCTTTAGAAATTCCGCCTAACGATTCGCGCCGAGGATCGTCTCAATAATTGGGGAGGTGTATCTGTGGAGTTCCGTACCGCGTTCCATATTGCGTTCCGCACGCTCGGACGCAACAAGATGCGCACTGCGCTGACCATGCTAGGCATCATGATTGGCATCGGTGCCGTTATCTGCACCGTCGCTATCGGTCAAGGCGGCCAGCAGATGGTGCAGCAGCAGTTCGCCAGCCTCGGCGAGAACATGATCTGGGTTCAAGCCGGCGGACGCAATGTAAATGGAGTGCGCACAGGATACGGCTCAACCAAGACGCTCACGCCGGACGACGCGAAAGCCATTCGCGCGGGTGTACCGCACATCACCGGATTTTCACCGGACGTTGACGGACACATCCAGGTCGTTTATCAGGGCGAGAACTGGTACACCATGTATCGCGGCGTCTCGCCCGATTATTTTCAGGTTCGAAACTGGCCCGTCGTGCAAGGCTCGGCCTTTACGCAGCACGATGTGGATACTCACGCTAACGTCTGCATCCTGGGACACACGGTGCAAGAGCAACTCTTTCCGTCGGAGAATCCGCTCGGAAAGACGATCCGTATGGGCAAGGAGACTTGCCGCGTGATCGGCCTCCTGAAGGCGAAGGGGCAATCGCCCGGCGGCTTCGATCAGGACGATCTCATCATAATCCCGTATACGACGGCGATGCATAAGATAACGGGCATTTCGTGGATCCATAACGCGTATTTCTCCGTCGATTCGCTCGCCAGCATTGATTCTGCAGAAGAGGGAATGGAGCGCCTGCTCAGGCAGCGTCATCATCTGCGCCCCACCGAAGACGACGATTTCAATATCCGCCATCCGGCGGATATCGCTGCCGCTCGAGAAAAGACCAGCGAAACCTTCACCCTGATGCTCGGCAGTGTCGCCTCGGTATCGTTGCTCGTGGGCGGCATCGGCATCATGAATATCATGTTGGTTTCCGTCACGGAGCGGACCCGCGAGATCGGTGTGCGCATGGCCATCGGCGCCACCGAGCATGACGTACGCACCCAGTTCCTCATCGAGGCTTTGGCATTGAGCCTGATTGGGGGCTTCATTGGAATTATTTTCGGCATAGGAATGTCGGCGGGCGTTTCGCAATTACTCGAGTGGCCGACCACAATCTCTTCGTTAGCCATCGGCGCCGCTGTCTTGTTTGCAGCGGGAATCGGCGTGATTTTTGGCTATTATCCCGCCCGAAAAGCTGCCGCCCTCGACCCCATCGAGGCCCTCCGCTACGAATAGCGGTCTCAAGAATTAAATGAAGCGCTGCGGCCTTCCAGCGCGGCAGGTTAGGCCTGTGCGATTTTTTACGCCCATTGAAGGAGGCGACCCAAAATACTTAACTCTCCGCCGGCCAATGCGTTGCACGGCAGCATGCATACCTGTCAAGTTGTGCGGCCTGATAAAATATAGCCGTGAAAATTGATTGCATTTCGAAAGCTCGCGCACCCCATAAATCACCGCCTTATAATTGCCAACCGTGCCCAATTCTAATCGACAGTGCCGCGATCAGAATCGGACTTAAATCCTTTAGCTGCACCACGCAGAACGTTTCTAATCGACAGTAAAAGGGGAGTTTTTCACGACGTGCGAATCGCGCGCACACATCCTCGGGCCACTCTTTGGCGCACCGCTTCCCTGCTGGCTTGCGTTGCGGTCTTTGCTGCCGCGTACGCAGCCGGCGCAAAGCAAGCCCGGCCATCGAAAACTCATCCCAGGAAAAATACAACCATCAGCAAGCCGACCCGATCGCAGCCAGCAAGCGAGCCAGCGGAGCAAAATTCGGTCTTCACGAGCGGAATTCGCGACAACAACGTCGGCGTAGTCCTCATGGACGCCCACCGTTTTAGCGAGGCGTTTTCGCGATTCCAAACCGCCTGCATCATGGTGCCGGATTCCGATACCGGCTGCCTCAACAGCGGGATCGCTCTCCTCGCCATGAGGCAGTTCGACCAGGCGCAAAAAGTCCTTTCGACATCCGCGGCGCGCGACGCTAACAGCGCCCCTGCATAGTTCAACCTGGGCCTGCTCGCTCGCGCCGCCGGACAAACGCAAGCGGCACTTGCGGATTTTCACAAGGTTGCGGCGCTCGATCCTGAAGACGTAGAAACGCAATGCCTCATCGGCACTAGCTACATGGCCGAACATCAATACGATGCCGCTTTCAAGTCGTTCCAGGCCGCTCTGAAGATCGATCCGCTGAGTGCAACGGCCGAATCGGGCGCCACGGAAGCATTAGCGAAGGGCAGTCACGGGGCAAGCCAGCAAACAGCGAGCGTAGGCGCAGACCGAACGCCCGATCCCGACCTCCTGAGCGCATTCGGCGAACACTATGGCGAGCAAGGCAAATATTCGCTGACCGCCGAGATTCCGCCGCCCGATGTGGTCGCGCAAGCGATTTCCGTTCACTTCGTTGACGTGACGCGCCAATCGGGACTGCTGCTGCCGCCGCCCGCTCTGGCTGCTCGCGGACGTCGCGGCCGCGCCAGTTCCCGACCAACCACGAAGCCGGCCGCGCCACGCCAGATTCACTCGATGGCAGATTTTCTCGGCAGCGGAGCCTGTGTCTTCGACTATGACGGCGACGGACGCCCCGATGTCTTTCTTCTCGATAGAGACGGAAACAGAAGCGCGGCTCTCTATCGGAATCTCGGCCACGGACGATTCGCGAATGTAACAAGAGTCGCGAGAATTGACTTCCACGGCTCCGGGATGGGTTGCGCCATAGGCGATTACGACAACGATGGCCATCCTGACCTGGCAATCAGCTTCAATGGCGGCATGCAGCTCTATCGCAACAACGGAAAAGGCGTGTTCGCGGATGTGACGGCTGCCTCCGGCATTCAAATGGACGACCTGGTGATGGGGCTTTCGTTCATAGATTACGACCGCGACGGGAACCTCGACCTATACGCGACTCGCTTTCGCAATTCCCCACTAGCGAATCCATCGCAGCCCTTTGCATGGCCGAACGACGGCGCGCCCGGAAACAGCATGTGGCGCAACAACGGAGACGAAACATTCTCAGACGCGACGGCTGCACTGCATCTGGCTGGCAGCGCATCCAGCACCGGCGCAATCACAACCGAGCTAACCGGCGACGGCGCTGTCGATTTCCTCCTCACCGGCTTAAACCAGACACCCTCGATGTTGATGAACGGCGGTGGCGCGTTCAAAAGCACATCATGGTGGGGCGCAGAAACGCAAGGGCCGACAGCTGGTGCCGTGCCGCTGGATTTCGACAAAGACGGTTACATGGACGTGGCGCTTACGCACTGGCAACCGACTACCCTCGGCCTCTGGCGAAATATTGCCGGCAGGGATTTTCAACGCGTGGCGCTTCCCGATCCGGGATGGATGCGAGCTTGGGGAATCGCTGCACTCGACTATGACAATGACGGATGGATTGATCTCATCGCTGTCGGCGAGACGTATTCAGGCGAGGGCCGCATCATGCTGCTCCGCAACGAAGGCGGCAAAGGCTTTCACGACGTAACGCCGGAGACCGGCCTCGATAAGATTGCACTTCATGATCCACGGAGCGTCATCGCGTTCGATCCGGACGAAAGTGGCTCTCTCGATTTGTTGATCACGCAAAACCATCGCCCTCCTGTCCTGCTCAAGGCCGTCCGTGCGGCGGGGCACAATTGGGCGCAATTCGCGCTCCGGGGCGCGAACCAGAACAAGATGGGTATTGGACTGCGTGTCGAAATGATTTCTGGTGCCCTCAGGCAAACGTGGGAGATTCCGGCTGCCTCAGGCTACCTCAGCCAAGGCCCGCCACTGATTTCGACCGGGCTTGCCGACGAAGGAGTAGATGCGGTTCGGGTGCGCTGGAACAAAGACAATCTGCAGGTGCAACTCCGTCCGCCCGCCAACCGAAAGACGCTAGTGTCACAAATCGACACGGGCAAAACCCCGTAAGGACATCCGCCGCCGTATTGCGCCCATTACAGCGATTCACCGATTCCACCACTTCGCCTGGTGTGGTGGAATGCCTTACGCGGCGCTCAAACCTGGCCGGGGTGAGCGTTTGCGTCCGCAACATGAGGTGGGACTCGCAGTTGCGGAACTACAAGTCTTGGACAGGTGAAAGATGACGTCTCATACATGCCCGAGTTGCGGTAGCACCCAGGTTCGGCGTTCGCATAAACGCGGAATGGTCGAACACTTCCTTTCCTGGCTCCTACCTCTGCAACCGTATCGCTGCGCGCGTTGTGATCACAGATTTTCGGGGCGCAGAACGGGCCGAGGCTCCGCCTCTCCCTCGCATTCCCCAATCTCCGTCTAGCCCCGCGACATAATCCTTCGCGTTTCGGTGTTATTATCGAAACCGATGGGGAATCCTCGTTCCAATAGAAAACGGCCTATTACCTACTGGATAGGCGAAGGCGCTGGTTGGCTGCTCCGCCATGTGGTAAGCGGACTCGCCGCCACAGGACTTACCCCCAATATGTTCACGTTTCTCGGCTTGGCCGTGAATTCGTGGGCTGCGGCATGTTTCGCGATGGGCCATTTCCGGCAGGGCGCGGCTGTTCTCTTCCTCGCGGGCTTTCTGGATATGGCGGACGGCCAGGTAGCGCGCCGCGTAGGCCGCGTGACCGCGTTCGGCGCCTTTCTCGATTCCACACTCGATCGTTATTCCGACCTCGCCCTATACATGGGCTTCGTTGTGCATTACACGTTGATACAGCGCTTTCCCTACATGGCGCTTGCCGCTGTGGCGATGGCGAGCTCCTTCATGGTGAGCTATTCGCGGGCTCGGGCTGAATCGCTGATCCCCTCGTGCAAGGTGGGGTTCCTGGAGCGGCCGGAACGGCTGGTATTGCTGATCCTCGGCGGATTATTCAATCGCATGGCGCAGGCGCTTTGGGTGATCGCCACATTGTCAACGCTTACCGTGATTCACCGAGTCGTATATACGTGGCGAGAGCTGAAAGCCGGACGCGCCCTCCCCGGCATGACGGCTTCGTAAAGCTGCCTTCTTTTCATCTTTCCCTTCGTCCAAATTCAAAATACGAGTGCTAATCCTGGACGATGAGTCGGCCGCCCGCGATACGGCGTGCGCCGCACGCATGAACCGGCGTACAGAGTAGTGGAGGCGGGATCGGCAGATGACGTCAGGCGACACCGACGAAAACGCGATCACGCTTCAGGGGGCGAAGCGCACTTGGAACAAATAGTGGCTTAATTCGGCGCGCACTCGCCTCACGCGTGCTGGCTGGAAGCCCCATCGAGGAGACGCGCAACGAGCTTTCGCAGCCGGTCCGTATCCTGACCACCCATGGCCGTGAACTGGACACCCATACCCTCACCGGACTTCAGGTTGCGAACGGTCGCATGGCCCCGGATCTCGCCCTCAGGAACGGAAAACAGAATGGAAATTACTGTGCCGATCGAGGCGGGCGTGGGTGTCGCGATAAAAAGGCCGCCAATGTTCAGGTCGCATACGCGAGAAACGGACTGTTTCTGCCCGTCCTGTTGCCACGCGACCCAAACGCCACTCGGCGTTGTGATCCGAGGAAAGCGCCGGTTGTGCTTCCCGTTTTCGCTCATACCCAGCCCGTACTCTGTAGCGTCCTCGCAGGCATATTCCCGCTGAGGCTCACCCTGGATAAAGTGCCAGGCTGCAAGGTCCCACCCCACAGGTTGGTTTGTAATCGCCCTCGTGGCAGCCCGGCTCACGATCCGGACAGCAAGCCACGGCTTGCCTGCTGGGTAGTATAAACATACTTTAGCGATTCTTCCACAGGTGCTGCCACGATGGCTCGCACGCGCTCGGCTAGTTCATCGATATCGGCGCGCTGCAAGTCCGCCGTCTCAATCGTATCGTGCAGATACACTGTGATCTTGCCCGGATAAAGTATCCAATTGCCCGTCTGGAAAAACTGATACGAACCGACAATGCTGATCGGCACGATTGGCGTGCCGAATCGTTGCGCGATCCTAAAAGCGCCCTTATGAAAACGCTGCACGTGGCCGTCGCGTGTTCGCGAGCCCTCGGCGAACGCGATGAGGCTGACGCCGGAATCCAGCGCCTCTTTTGCCTTGCGCGTCATTCGCTCCATTCCTTCGCGGCTGCGCGCGTCCGGCACCGGCACATTTCCAAAACGCCCCATCATCCAGCCATAAATCGGAACTTTAAAGTGCGACTCCAACTCGAAGCCGCGCACGAATTGGGGAATCGCGGAATAAATCACGAAGGGGTCGAAAATATTCACATGATTGCAGATAAAGATGCTCGTACGCTTCGGATCGAAGCCGGGAGCGCGGCGAACCTCAAATTGAACACCCGCGAACCGTAGGATATTCCGGAAAAAGACGCGCTGCGGCCAATCATTCTTGCGAGGATCAATGAAGACTCCGAGAAACACCAGAAACATGCAAACGACCCCAAAGTGCACTCCACTGACCGCCCACAAGATCAGCGAGCGGAATGTCAGCCACACCTTTTTCATACGATCACGTCCAGCGCGCCCGGCAGAATCTCAAGAGATTGCAATTTCAGCTTCAGATTCTCACCGTCTACGACGACGTTTACGGGCTCGGCAAGATCAAACTCCACGCGCTCCGCAGCAGCACGCGTGGCAAGGGGGTGTTCGATATGGGTGCCTGTGAAAAGCCGCGGGAACAAGCATAGCAATCTGGCGCGGCCAATGGGCGCCCAGCGAACATACTCGAGTTTCCCGTCAGCCGAATCCGCTTTCGGCGCGATCATCATTTTGCCGCCCGTAAATTTGCTGTTCGTGAATGCAAGGAAGAGACTCGGGCGGCGATCCCACTCACTCCCGCCAATGCGATGCGGAAATGTTCCGTAAAAGAGCCACGCGAGCCGCGCGAACACCGCGAGAATATATCCTGTCTCGCCGAGTGATTTGAAACGGCGATTGGTTAATTCGGCCACGTCCGCCGGGAATCCAAGATTGAGCACGTTGATGAAATAGATTTCGCCGCTCGCATGCCTGCCGCGGATTACGTCGCAAACGCGCGAACGTCCCTCTGAGATTGCTGCGATGGTATGCTCCACACCTTTTGTCGTGAAGTCACGCAGAAAAGAATTTCCCGTGCCAAGCGGGAGAAATCCCAGAGTAATGCGCCCGTTATCGAGCGAATCGGGAAAGACGCCATTGATGATTTCATAGGACGTTCCGTCGCCTCCGACCGCTAGAAAGTGGCGAATCCCTTCGCGGTACGCCGCACGAGCTAGTTCCGTTGCTTCACCGACCTTTTTCGTCTGCACGGTCTCAATTGTCGCGCCCTTCGCATCGAGACCGCGTCTGACGCGTTCAAGCGCGGCAGGTGCGAGTGCTCCGCAGCGGCCGCCACCTGCGGCAGGATTCACAATCGCTAGGAATCGCGTCTTCTGAGTGCTCAAAATGATATATCCGTGATTCGATCAGGCGCTTCATTCTACAGCGGCACAACACTTTCGCGGCCCACGGCTTCGCGAATCTGGCTCGCCAACTCGCCGCGCTTGCATTTGAGCGAAGCGGTCAGCGGAAAATCGCGCTCCCATACCAAGTAGCCTCCCACGCGCTTGTAATTGGCCAGGCGGCGATTCCGCTGCGCGATTTCCTCAGACAGCGCGGCATTCATCTGCTTGCCCGCTTCCGGGTGTATCACGAGCACGAGTTGCTCGCCGACCATAGTGCGTGCGGTCCAAAGAAAATTCGCGGCAAAAACGCACGATTCTTTCACCCGCAAACCGTCGAAAACAGCCTCAATGTCCTCAGGGTAAATGTTCTTTCCTTCTTCGGTCACGATCATGTTCTTCTTGCGGCCAAAGAGCTGCAACTGGCCCGAGTCATCGAGACGCCCGAGGTCGCCCGTAATCAGCCAACCGTCGACAATCGTCTCCGCCGTTTGCTCGGGATCGTCCAGATAATGCGACATCACGGTTTTGCTGCGAACAGCCACTTCCCCTACGCTGCCCTCTCCCGGATTCAGAATGCGAAGTTCCATTCCGCGCACCGGACGCCCGACGGTCTCCGGCCGAAATGGCCGCTGATCGTTCACAGTAATAGCCGTGCACGCTTCGGTGCAGCCATAGCCGTTATAAATCGGAATTCCGAGATCGTGGAAAAATTCTATGGTTGCGGGTTCTGTGAACGCACCACCCACAAGCAATGCGCGTAACCCGCCGCCGAAACCTGCGTGAATATCTTTCAGCAACTTGCGGCTGAGGCTCGGGCGCGGCTTGCCCTTGGTCAATGCACGATTTGTGGCAATCAGTAAGTTCAACATTCGCCGCTTGAAGGAAGGCAGCGCCGTAAACTTCTCCGTTAGGCCGCGCTGAAGACTCTTCAGGATCAGGGGCACGACGGCCATGTATGTGATCCCGTAGCGCGTAAACGCATCGCGGATGTATTCCGGACGCAGCGTGCGCAAGTGAACCACTGCGCCACCGCCGGTAAAAGGCATGATGAAGCCGCCCATGAAATCGATCGCGTGGTTCGTCGGGATAATGCTGAGGTATCGCGCCCCAGGCCAAAAGGGAAAAATCGGTGCCACAGCGGTCGCCTGCTCCAGATAATTCTCATGCGTCAAAACGCAGCCCTTCGGACGTCCCCCTGTGCCGGAGGAATAAACAATGCACGCCGCATCCTTGCGTTCGCGGACCACGAAGCTCGGCTCGCGCGCCGCGCGAAACTCTTCCCAACGCTGCGCACCAGTCAAGTCCGCGTTTGCCGGCGCTTCCGTGACGAGCACGGTTCGCGCTGAAAGGTCGCCGAATTCTTCTCCCTTTGTGATCGCGCGCCATAAGTGATATTCGGTGATGAGAAATTCGGCCTTCGAGTGCGCCAGCAATTTCAGCTGATCGTCGGCGGGCAATTTGTAGTCAAGTGGCACAAGAACGCCGCCGCAAGAGAACACCGCATACGCAGAAATCAGCCATCTAGATTGATTCGACATCAAGATTGCGACGCGCACGCCTGATGAAAGTCCCGCGTCCTGTAAAGCCGCAGCCAGTGGTAGTGCCGCTTCTTTGAATTGTCGATACGTAAGCCGGCAGTTGTCACGTTCTCGGTCCGATTCGATTAGACAAGTCTCATCGGGCCAGCGATCAAGCGCCGTACGCAGCGCTTCTCCCAAGCAATTGTATTTGTTCAGATCGAGCATCAGAGGCGGGACTGGATGCGCTCGGCAAGCGTGCGAAAATCGCTCACGCCCTGCAATTCGTAATCGGGCAGCTCAATACGAAAGTGTTGCTCAAGGCGCGTGAGCAGATCGAGCGCCTGCAAACTATTGATGCCAAGCTTCTTGAAAAAATCATCAGCAGCGCTGAGCTGCGTCCGCGGCACTTTGAAGTGCGCCGCAGCAAGGTCAAGAATCTGTTCCGTAGTCTCTTGAAGGTTCGCCATCCATTCTCCACGCCTGCCTACGGCAAGTAGGGTAGCGCATCCGTGCTTTCCACAAATTTCCGCAGGCCCGCATCTACTGCCGGCCTCGTAAACAATTCGCAGAAAATCTCAATCTCCCGCCGCAATTCCTCATGGGGAATGGGCTTGATAAACCGCTTCGCAGCCTTCGTGGTCTCGCGGTCAAACTTTCCGATCTGCGCCGCCGTGGCCCGCGCCGCGCGCAACGCATCTCCCTCCGCCACAACCTGGCTCACGAGGCCCGCAGCTTGCGCCTTTGTCGCATTGATGCTTCGCCCCGTGAAGAGCAAATCGCGAACCAGCGCATTGCCAAGATCGCGTTTCAGTCGCGGAATGCCGCCGAAACCGGGAATCAATCCCAGACGCAACTCGGGAAAACAAAATCGCGCCATTTTATCGGCCACGATCAAATCGCAAACCAGCGCCAACTCGAATCCACCCCCAAACGTGACGCCATGCACCGCGGCAATCGTAACCAACGGCGCCTCGTCGATCGCATTCATCACGCGGTGAATTCGCTCTAGAAAATCGCGAACGCCTTCAAGCCGCGCCGCAGCCGGCAATTGTGACGACCGATGATACAGTTCCCGAAGATCGGCGCCCGCGCAAAAGCCTTCCTTGCGCGCACTCGTAATAATCAGCCCATGAGCATCTCGCTCAAGCACGCCCAGCGCGCCAGCAAATTTCTCCAGTTCGGCCAGGGCGACTGACCCGATTTCATTGCAAGGCGCGCGATCAAGCACCAACTCGATAGCGCCATCCACTACCTGCCACGAAAGCGCCTCGCCGCGAAAGCTCTTCACGCAGTCCTCTTCGCGTACACTTTGTCGATTTCATCCGCGTATCGCGCGGCAATCGCATCGCGCTTTAACTTGCCCATCGTCGTAAGCATTCCATTTTCTGCCGTGAACGTT
Source organism: Candidatus Acidiferrales bacterium (assembly GCA_035279845.1). Classification (GTDB taxonomy): domain Bacteria; phylum Acidobacteriota; class Terriglobia; order Acidiferrales; family UBA7541; genus Palsa-295. Next base: position 13,998 of record DATEGW010000078.1, read on the forward strand.
TCGCCGAGCACTTGAAAGCCGCGAATCTGCTTGTAATGCGGCAAATCGGCGTTCAGTGAATCGATCACGGCCTGAATGCGCTCTCGCTGCGCACCGTTCGCGCCGGGAATCGTGATCAACGCGCCTAGAAAGCTTCGCTGGTTTCCGGTCAGCATCACTTGTTGCGCCTCAGGCAATAGCGACGCGAGCTTTTCTTCAATCGGCTCCGGCGCAACATTATGTCCCGAATTTAAAATCACCAGGTTTTTCAAGCGTCCCGTGATGCGCCAATTCCCGTTCGCATCCGCTTCCCCTTGATCGCCGGTGTGGAACCATCCCCCTGCAAGCGCGCTCGCAGTCGCCTCAGGCCGCTGCCAATAACCGGCAAAAATGTTAGGCCCGCGCACCAAAATCTCCCCATGATCGCCGGCTTTCATCTCAACGCCAGGAATCGCGCAGCCGACGCGCCCAGGTTCCACATGGCGCGGATCGTCCATCGTACAAATCGCCGTCGTCTCCGTCAGGCCGTAAACTTGCAGCACTGGAATCCCCAGCATCATGAAAAACTTCTGAGTTTCCACCCCAAGTGGAGCCGAGCCGCAAATCAACGCTCTTACGTTAGGCCCCACGCTCTTACGGATCGGAGGAAAAATAAGCAACTGCGCAATCACAAGATAGATCGCGTCCGCAAATCCGCCGTCGCCAAGATACGCTCGCCGCGCTCCGTTAAATACCTTCGCTGCGAACCCTCCGCGCTTCCCGATCGACTCTTCCACGCGCCGCCGCACGCGCTCCAGAAAAAGCGGCACGTTCACAAAATAATTCGGCTGCGCGAGCTTCAATTCCTCGGACAGCTTGGTCAGGTCCGTGGAGAGCACGAGCATGCTGTTGCGTGAAAGTGAAGTCAGCAGCAAAATTCGCGCCGCGCCAAAACAAAAAGGCGCGTATTGGAAGACGCGGTCGGGCTCCGACCGTCCCGCCATCAGAATATCGAGCCGCCCATTCGTGCATTCGAGCATGAACGTGATATTCCCCACAGTGATGATCACGCCCTTTTGCTCGCCGGACGTGCCCGAGGTGTAGACGATCGTCACGGGCTCATCGTCCTTGCGCGGCAGCGGCAGCGAGGGTTCGGCATCCGGCCCTGCAAAAATCTCATCGAACAAAATTGTCTCAGGTGTCGATGGCAGGCTCGCTACATAACCCTCATCGGAGCAAAAAATCAACGATGGGCTTGAATCCCTCACCACGGCCGCAATCTCGCCCGGCACTTGGCGGGGATCGAGCGGCACAACCACAACGCCTTGAGCCATCAGCGCCAAATCGACAGCAATCCATCGCACGCTGTTTGGTCCATAGAGCGCACAGCGATCTCCCGGGCGCAAACGGCATGCCAGAACGAATGCGCGCGCCTTTTCGATCATCCCAAGCAGTTCACTGCCGGTAACCGAAATGATCTGCCCATCCCGGACCTCGCCCACAACGGGCATCGCGCCCGCACGCTGCAGACGCTCGAAAATGTTCTCGAGATAATTCACGAAGCGAGTACTCCGTTGTGCGTTTCGAGCAGTTCGCGCAATTCGCGTCCCATCGGCGGCAGATATTCTTCCCATCCAAGCACGCCGCGCCGTATCGGAAATTCAGGATATTGCCGCGACACTCGCTCTTCGAAATAGACGCCCATCCGAGCCATCATCTGCAAATTCCGCGCCACAATTCGCCCGCACGCATCGCGAATCTCGTCAGCGTCGGCATCGAGCGCGCGCAATGCCGCAACGATTTTGTCGGCCAGATCCGCTTCATCCACCCTCATCAGCAAATGCGTGTGTCCTCGGTCGCGCATCAAATTGCCGATCCGCTCGTCCATCGTCACTCCCGCGGATGGAACTCCCGCAGGCATCGAAGTCACGATTGCGTGAAAGCGCGACGAAAGCATTCGGTGGCACTGCCGCAAGATGCTTACCATCTGGAACATATCCAATTGCGCGGACGAGAAGATCGGCGCGCCGCCAAGCTTGGCCGCCACGCGTTCGCATGCCTCTTGATCGAGCATCTCCATGGCCATCATCACAGGAAACACCACGTGGTCTTTTCGGTACGCATCCACGCCGGCCGCCATCGCGGAGATATACTTTTCAAACGCCGCATCCACCTGCTTTCCCGATTTGTGGAAATAGACTGTGCGATATTGGCTCTCTTTATAGGCGCCTGTAGTCACGCGCGCGAGCCACTTCGTAATGGATGGCTTCACCGGCCAATAAAATGGATTGATCGGGCAAACGGCAAGCACTGGCGCATGCCCGTCCCAGCCCGCGTCACGCAATGCTTTTGCACCAAATTCCGGCCCAAGCGGCTCGAACGTCCACGCAGTATCCGTTCCAAGTTCGCTCGCAATGCCGAGTTTCGCAAGCACATCCTGAGATTCGGGATTACGCGTGATTACGAGGGAATCGCGAACGTAGCGTCCGCAGAGCTTCTGCAGGAGAGAATCCATCGTGCCGGCCTCGCCGCCGTAGGCGACACTCAACTTATTTTGCGCGGAAGCAATTCCCAAGCCGGCCACCATCATCGTGGTCACGGCATTGGCGAACTTGCTCTTAAACATCGATCCTTCGCACGCGATCACG
>DATEGW010000079.1:0-8451 GCA_035279845.1 Candidatus Acidiferrales bacterium
TTGCGGACGCCAATCGCCTCTATGCAACCGTCGAGGAATTGGAACGCGCTCGAGATTTGTGCGCCAAGAACGGTCTCACGTACGAGATCGTCACTCCGCCATTTCTAGCGTCAAGCCATATCGACCGTGAACCGCATCCGGCGATCATGCTGGCGGATAGTCCTGAGCGCGACCGCGATATCGAATCGATGCAAACGATGATCAAGAATTGCGCAGCAGCCGGAATTCCGTCGATCAAGTACAACATGAGCATTCTTGGCGTGCTTCGTATCGGGCGCGTACCGGGCCGAGGCGATGCGACCTATAGCAAATGGGACCTGGCAGAAGCTCATCCGGCAACGCTGCTCACGCGCGCGGGACACGTGAACGCGGATATCTTTTGGGAGCGGATCACGTACTTCTTGGATCGCGTGATTCCGGTGGCGAACGAATACAAGGTTCGTATGGCGTGCCACCCGCAGGATCCCGGCGTGCCACCCGAGGGCTATCAAGGAGTTGATCGCGTTCTCGGTACGGTGGACGGCCTGAAGAAATTCATCGCGATTCAGGAGAGTCCTTGTCACGGACTGAATTTCTGCCAGGGCACGATTTCGGAAATGCTTCAGAGGCCGGGCAAGGACATTTTTGACGTGATCCGATATTTCGGTTCGCGAAACAAGATTTTCAACGTCCATTTCCGCAATATTCGCGGACATCGCGACAATTTTTTAGAGGTATATCCGGATGAGGGCGATGTCGATTTCGTGAAAGCGATCCAGGTTTACAAAGAGGTCGACTATGACGGCGCCCTGATCCCGGATCACGTACCACAGGCTCCGAATGATCCCGATGGCGATCAGTCGTTTGCATATTGTTTCGGATACATCCGAGCCTTGATTCAGGCCGTCAATCACATGAGTTGACCGGTACGCAAGTCAGAGCCAATCGGCGCGCTAGATGGAACACAAGTAGTACAGACCGTCGGCGACTCCGAACCTGCTGGAAGCCTCGTAGAGGCAGCGCCTGATCGCGCCATGCTGCGGATAGCGGAATTTTGGCTTCCATTCCGTTACGCGAGAAAATCCTGACAATGTGATGATTCGCTGAAGGGAGGTCCGGTCGAGATAATAAAAATGAGTCGGATTCTGGTAATGGGTCCAGTGGGAGCGCTCGATGCGAGCGCGTAGACAATTTGCGTTCATCGTTCCGATGAGGAGCTTGCCCTGCGGATACAGAAGGCCGCGCAGCGCCTGGAGGTCTTGCCAGGGTTGGCGAAGATGTTCGATCACCTGCCAGAGAATAACTAGATCGAATTGCGGAGCTGCGCCGAGATTTGAGCGCAAATCTTCAAGGTCGGCGTAAACGGGAATTCTGAATCGCTCGGCGGCCGCATTTCGTGCGACGAGATCGGGCTCAATCGCAGCCGGTATCAGGCCAAATTCAAGAGCGACGCCCGAGACGGGGCCACGTCCGCAGCCGTAGTCGAGCATTCGTAAACCGCGCAAATTTCCTACGTCGTCTTCCAGTTGAGAAAAGAGCTGCTGGATCACCTCGGCCGGAGTGTCCGGGTAACTCGAATGATTGTCGCTTGTCGGCGGAAAGTAGTGCGCTGAGTAAGCGCGCGCGAGCTCCTGATCGGGCAGTTGGGGATCAGCAAAGCGCAAGCGGCAATCTTGCGCTTGGCACTCCCATGCATTTGTCTGGGGCAGCGTGAATTTCCGAAGGGCTTCGCCGTCGCAAAGTGGGCATTTTGTCATGGGAATAGATTTTACTATTGCTCGGCGAAGCCTTCATGCCGGAAAGCAGGACGCACTGAGCCAGAACGTCACGATAAAGATGATGCGCGATTTAGACTACCGCGTGGGGCAACGGGCGTCGATTTGGAGCTCAAGGGCTGCATCGAAGATGGCGCCGGCACGGGAACGAGACGAACAGACCTGATAGGCAGTAAGGCTGAAGGCGCCGCGGAAGTCGGCGCCGTCGAGAATCGTGCCACTCATATCCGTTTCGCTCAGGACCGCTTGTGCGAAATGCGCGCCGCTGAGGTTTGAGTCGCGCAGGGTCGCGCCGATGAGGATGGCCCCGCCAAGGTCAGCGTCTTTTAAATCGGAATTTTGCACGCTGGCGGACCACAAGTAGGCGCTGCGCAGATCCGCGTGCTCAAGATTAGCGGTGTCGATATGCGAATTGCGCAAATCGGCGCGCTCGAATATGGCTCGGATCAGTGTGCTATTCGAGAGGAGGCCATCGTAGAGGCTCGCGCCGTCGAAGCGGGCGTCCATCGTAAACGTGCCGGTGAGGATGGCGTAAGACATATTCGCGTCGCGAAAATCGGCGCGGGCGAGATGCGCATTCTGGAAATTGGAGCGATCGAGATTCGCGTGGTTCATACGGGCGCTGTCCATGAGGGCGGATTGAAAGCTGCTTTGCGTGAGATCGGCGGCGCGGAAATCGGCATTGGATAGATAGGCGCCCCGAAAATCAGCATGCCAGAGGCGCGCGTTTGCGAGAAATGCCCCGTAAGCCTGTGCGTAGCGGAATCGCGGGTCGTTGAGGCGGATGCCGCGGACCGAGCTGACGGTGTCTTCGCTCCAGCTCCAGTGCGCGGGAGGCGTGGAGAACTGCGATTCCGTGAGATCGGCGTAGGGATCGTAGCCGATGGCCCACAGCGCCGTGGGCGCCCAGCGCCGAATGTTGCCATGGCCGTATTGAGGCGCGCGGCTGATGTTGTGGGGAACGCCCCAGATTGTCCCAAAAGAAATAAATGTGGTGATCGCGAACAGGACGACGACTAACACAGGGGGTCTGGATTGACGCAGCTTTTCGCCGATGCGGGTCGCTAGCGTGCTTTGGACTGCCCACGTTTGTTGTGGCCTTCCTACCTTGAATGTGGCATGGACGGCGATGCCGGCAGCGACGGACGCCAGCATCTCATGAAGCATTGTGCCGTGGATTTCCTGAAGGGTGAGATAGCGCGCCCAGAAAAGAAACAGCATGATGGGAACGGTCCAGTACGCGAGCGCGAGAGATATGGTGGTTTCAAGTGTGCGCGATGGAGCTGTTTCCTGGTTCATCCAGCGGAAATGAGCGCGCAGCAAACCAAGAATGATGCCGGATTCTTTCTCGCCCAGCGAAGTACCATCGGGAAACACAGCGGGCAGTTCGAGCGCCGCGCCGCAGATTTTTTGGATCTGCTGCAGGAACGCGAGATAGAGCAGGAACAATGCAAGGGGCGCTATAAGGAAAATTTCGGCCGTTGGCATAGCGATGGCGGCCCTTGACGAATGCAGAAAGGGCAGGATGGCCGAGTCCGTGACGAGCTGAATGTCTTTTGTTTTCCAGATCGCGAGCGCGGATAACGAGCTAAGCGTCATGATCGCGGTGAAAAAGCGTAAAGCGGTGCGCGACGCGTCACGAAATAGCGCGATCGCAGGGAACTGGGCGATTTGCGCGGGGAGAGATGCTTCGCGCAAGTTCGCGCCGGCAAGCTGACCCGGAACGATGCCGAGCGCCGTTTCGAGCGACGCGCCTTCCAGATTGGCGCCTTCGAGATTCGCACCGACGAGACAGGCTTCTTCGAGGTCGGCGCGCACCATGCAAGCGTCGCGCAAATCGGCGAGCAGCAAGTCAGCGCCTTTCAAGTCGGCGTAGTGAAGGTCGGCGAGGCGGAGGTTGACGTTAATTAATTCAAGACCGGAGAGTTCGGCGTTGGCGAGATCCGCCTTTTTGCCGCGCTGACCTTTTGCTTCGATCCATTCGCGATGGGCGGCAAGAGTTTCTTCAAATTCCCAATCCTTTGGTTTTTCCGGGCTGCTGGCATGACGTGCGGCGGCGCGCTCATGCTTCGGGGTTGCGTTAGAGCTTTCGATCGGACGCGCGGGTTCTTCGGCTTTGATTTCTTCCGACGCGGCCGCGAGGACTGTCGCCGCATCTTCGGGGCAGAGTTCGGCGGAGTCGGCAGAAGACGTGGCGGCTAAATCGCTTTTCTCGCGTTCGGGCATAGCCATTGTGCGTGGCCCGTGCAATGGGCTTAGTTCCGTGTCTGCAAAGGTGCTGACCTTGCTGGAAGCTGACGAAGATTCGGATGATCCCGCCTCTTCGGCAATGATCGTCACGGGCCGGTCCTGATCGACGATTTTGAGGTGGATTGTCGGTTCTGCTGCGGAGGATTCGGCCTTGGCAGAGCGATCCTCCGTTTTTCGCTGAACGGGAGCGTCTGAAGGACTGGGCGGAGGATCGGCGAAAAGTTCCTCCAAAGTGGCGGATGCGGACGGTAGCTCGCTCGCCGGAACTAGTTTCTTCGCGGGAGAAAATGAGGCGTTACGCGACGGCGGTTCGAGGACCTGTGATTTCCGAGAACGGACTATTGCATCAGACGGTTCCTGCTCAAGCCGCGCTTCATTTGGGGCCAATTCCAGCGTCGTTAGGCCGGCCGAGTTCGCAGCGATAGATTTGTCGTCCACACCCGAACGCCGAAAGAAAAAACGCATGGATAAGTCCCGTTTCCTGGAACGTGATGAAAATGCGTGTATGAATGTGGAGACGGCGGCGTTCCCCCGAGCCGACCCCGGGGATCATCGTAGCGCGGCGAGGTGCAGGCCATCCCCTGTACGATGGTGCAGGGAGCGTACAGCTGGACGAACGGTACAAGGAGGTAAAGGATGTTGGAGGAGGTCAAGGAGGCAGAGGAAAAACCGGAGTTTGGGCATCGGGCGACCCATGCGAAGATTTTCTGCTGGAGCGTCGACGTTGATTCGCCAGCGTACGTTTGCGGTATGCTTAGAAACGCAAACACGAGTGAGAATTTGTCATAAATTTCGGTGAGGGATGACTGTGAACGTATCGGCGATGGAGAAGAGAGTGGCGACGCGGACTGAATCGGACAGCATGGGGAAAATTGAAGTTCCCACGGATCGATATTACGGCGCGCAAACGGCGCGGTCGCTGATTCATTTCGATATTGGGCATGACACGATGCCGGCGGAATTGATTTGGGCGTTCGGCATTTTGAAGAAGGCCGCGGCGATGGTGAATCAAGACCTCGGCAAGCTCTCGGCGGAAAAAGCAAAACTGATCGTTCAGGCCGCGGACGAGGTGATCGCGGGAACGTTGAACGATCATTTTCCTTTGCGCATCTGGCAGACCGGCAGCGGCACGCAGACGAACATGAATGCGAACGAGGTGATTTCGAATCGGGCGATCGAAATTGCCGGCGGCGCGATGGGCAGCAAGAAGCCGATTCATCCGAATGACGATGTGAATATGTCGCAGTCCTCAAACGATACATTCCCAACGGCGATGCATATCGCAGCGGCTTCGCGAGTGGCTGAGGCGCTGATTCCTTCGGTGGAGGCGCTGCGGAGGGCGATTTCAGCGAAGGCGGGGCACTTCGGCGAAGTGGTGAAGATCGGGCGCACGCATTTGATGGATGCGACGCCGCTAACTGTTGCGCAGGAAATGTCCGGCTGGGCGAGCTTACTCGAGCGGGACGTCGAGAGACTGAAACAGGTGCTACCAGGGCTTTACGACCTGGCGATTGGCGGCACGGCAGTCGGGACAGGGCTGAATGCGCATCCGGAATTTGCGGAACGAGCTGCGAAGAAAATCGCGGAGCTAACTAAGCTGCCGTTCCGTTCGCATCCGAATAAGTTTGCGGCGCTTTCGGCGCACGATGAGTTGGTGTTTGCGAGTGGGGCGCTGAAAACGCTCGCGGCATCGCTGATGAAGATCGCAAATGACATTCGCTGGCTCGGATCGGGTCCGAGGGCAGGATTAGGCGAGCTGCTGCTGCCGGAAAACGAGCCGGGATCATCGATTATGCCGGGGAAGGTAAATCCGACACAATCCGAGGCGATGACGATGGTCGCCGTGCAGGTGATGGGGAACGATGCGGCGATTGGATTTGCGGGATCGCAGGGAAATTTCGAGTTGAACGTGTTTAAGCCGGTGATCATTCACAATTTCTTACACTCGGTGCGTTTGCTGACGGATGCATGCCGTTCGTTTAGAGAGCATTGCGTGGATGGAATGGAGATCGACCGCGAGCGCATCGATTGGTATGTGAAGAATTCTCTTATGTTGGTGACGGCGCTGGCGCCAAAGATCGGTTACGACAAGGCCGCGGAGATCGCGAAGAAGGCGCATCATGAGAAGCTCAGCCTGCGTGAGTCGACGCTGAAGTTAGGATATTTGAATGAGAAGGAGTTTGACGAGCTGGTGCGGCCGGAAAGGATGACGAATTCCGGTTCTAAGTAATGGTTGCGCGTAGAAATACGGAGACAAAATTTGGCAAGTTTCAAAGCGGTTCATTTCAGTACTGCCGCTAGTTAACGTTTAGAATACACGTGCAATTCCAATGAAAATTTCCTTTGACTCCTCATTATCGCGAATTTAAATTCAAATCCCCCTTTCGTATTTCCATTCTAAAAACGTAAAACTCCCTCTCGTTTGGAGCAGAGATGCGCATTCTCGTTGCAGAGCAGGACCAAGCGTTGGGGACGTTTCTGGAACGCAGCTTCGACGCCGAGAACTATCAAGTGGACCTCGCGGCTGACAGCGAAGCCGCCAAATCTCTCGCGGACGCACAAGAATATGACGCCGCCATTTTCGATCTGAATCTGACGGCCCAGGAAGGAATGGACATTCTCAGGCACATTCGCTCGCGGCGAGAAAGCCTGCCGATTCTCGTGCTATCGAATCGCACGAAACCGGAAGAGCGCGCGCAGGCGCTCGACCTCGGAGCGGACGATCTGGTGGTGAAGCCCTTTGCGTTTTCCGAGCTCTCGGCGAGGGTGCGCGCAATGCTGCGGCGCGGGGGACGCGCGCCGGAGACCGTGCTACGTGTGAACGATTTGGAGTTGAATCGCGTGGAACGCACCGTGAACCGCGCGGGAAGGCGCATTGAGTTGACGCCCAAAGAATTTGGATTGCTCGAATACCTGATGCGCAATGCGGGCCAGCGAGTAACGCGCGCGCAGATCATCCAGCATGTGTGGAACCTGTCGTTTGACACGATGACGAACGTGGTGGACGTTTACATCAATTATGGACTTCGCATCATCGATATTGCTCAAGCCGATCAACGTCTCCAGTCTCTGGAGACCTGATTCATCATCAACCCGGAGGGCTGGGCGCGAGCTCATTTCTAGAAGGAACGATATTGTGGAGTGCGCGAATCCTGAATGTCCAGTTCGCAAATCGCTGCGGCGTCGCATCTTACGCAGCACGAGCGAGGGTGTGTTTCTTCAGAGTCGCTGGTATTGCTCTCTCGATTGTTTTGAGCAAGTGGTTACGCAGGAATTCGCTCGTCTGCTGAAACTCCGAGACGAGCCTTTATTGCGAATTCATCGCGTCCCGCTTGGCTTGCTGCTTGTGGGGCGTGGCATCATCACCGGCGAACAACTCAAATCGGCTCTGGCTGCGCAACGCGAATCGGGCTCCGAACGCCTCGGGCGGTTGCTGGTGAATCTGGGCGTGGCCTCCGCGCAAGATGTCTCCACGGCGCTCGCCGCGCAATGGGGTTGTGGCGTTTTTCCCATTGAGCGTGACAACCGCTATCGCGATTGTTCACAGCTTCTCCCGTTTGCACTCATTGAGTCCTCCCGCATGATTCCTGTGCACTATCACAATCCAAGCCAGATGCTTTTCGTGGCGTTCGCCGACGATATCGATCACACCGCGCTTTATTCGGTTGAACGCCAGTTGAATGCGCGCACCGAGCCATGCGTGATCACCGAATCGGCCATGGAGCAGGCTCTGGAGGACATACGTCCACGTGAACGCCCCAGCGAAATCGTCTTTGAAACGCTCTGGGAACCAAGTGAAATTGCCCGCACTGTACGCGACTATTCGCTCGCTCTCGGTGCCGAAGAACTGGTCCTTGCACGCCCCCGCCGCTTCCTCTGGGTTCGTCTACGCGCGGCCGGAACGTCCCACGATCTTCTCTTCCGCCTGCCAGCCAATGGCACCGAAGAATAGCAAGCGATTGCCGTGCAGTCAGAGACTGCTGTGAAGACTCAATGGGGTACTTTTCCTTAAAATATTCTATTTGCCTTTTCTTCGCCTTATGCTATCCTTCGCTCCCGTAAAGAAAAAGGCCGCCCTAGCCGCACTTTGGTAGAATCGGGCCGCCTGCGTCCCGCAGGACACTAAACGAGGTGGCAAAATGACCGACGAAAAAACCAAAAATCTTGAGCTTGCGATTTCCCAGATCGAAAAGGACTACGGCAAGGGCTCTATTATGCGGCTGGGCAGCCGCGACGTGCTCGTACCTGTCAACGTGATCCCCACTGGCTCGATCTCGATCGACGCTGCATTGGGCGTGGGCGGATTCCCCCGCGGCCGCGTCATTGAGGTCTATGGCCCGGAATCCGGTGGCAAGACGACGCTGACCTTGCACGTAATCGCCGAAGCGCAAAAACTTGGAGGCCAGGCGGCCTTCATCGATGCCGAACATGCGCTCGACCCGGTCTA
>DATEGW010000080.1:0-8030 GCA_035279845.1 Candidatus Acidiferrales bacterium
ATGTGGATGCACTTCTTCTGGATTTTCGGCCATCCCGAAGTCTACATTTTGATCATTCCGTGCTTCGCGTTCATTTCCGAGATCATTCCCGTCTTCTCACGAAAAGCGATCTTCGGTTATCCCGCCATGGTCGCCGCCACCACCGGCATCGGCTTTGTGAGCCTCGGCGTCTGGGCACATCACATGTTCACGATCGGCATGCCTTCATACGGCAATGCATTTTTTGTCTTCACCACAATGGTCGTCGCCGTGCCTACCGGCATAAAAATCTTCAACTGGCTTGCAACCATGTGGGGCGGCAAGATTCGCTTTGCCACGCCGATGATCTTCTGCATCGGCTTTCTATTCCAGTTTCTGATTGCAGGCCTCAGCGGCGTTATGCTGGCCACTGCGCCCTTTGATTGGCAGTTAAACAATTCCTACTTTGTCGTCGCCCACTTCCATTACGTGATCGTCGGAGGAATTCTTTTCGCGATTTTCGGCGCGTTCTATTACTGGTTTCCTAAGATGACGGGCCGCATGCTGAGCGAAAAGCTCGGCCGCTGGCATTTCTGGATTTTTCTGATCGGCTTTCACCTCACGTTTGACTTCATGCATGTGCCCGGCCTGCTCGGCATGCCTCGCCGCATCTATACCTACGAGCCCGGTCGCGGCTGGGGAGTCTGGAACTTGATTTCGTCGATTGGAGTGATTTTCCAAGCCGCGGGAATTCTTATTTTTGTCTACAACATGATTCGGTCTTACTTCAAAGGTGCTATCGCCGGCAACGATCCGTGGGATGCCTGGACTCTTGAATGGGCCACGACTTCGCCGCCGCCGCACTACAACTTCGCGGTCGTGCCTGAAGTACGCAGCCGCAGGCCGCTGTGGGATATCAAGCACCCGCAGGACCCGGACTGGAAATACGAGTGAGAGGACCAGACCAGCAATGAATGCAGTCCCGATGGAATTCCACGAAAAGAGGATGGGAGAGGAACTGCTCTCGCGCGGCCGCGTCGGTATGTGGTGTCTGATTGTGGCGGAGTCCGCAATTTTCGTGATTTTCGTTGCGGCCTACGTCCTCTACATCGGAAAGAGCCCCTCTGGTCCCACGCCCGATCAAATTCTCACTGTGCCCGTGATTACCACGATCTGCCTTCTCTCGAGCAGCATCACCATGCACTGGGCCACCGGCGCACTGCGCAAGGGCAATCTGATTATGTTCAATCTCTCCTGGATCGCCACGTTCGCACTGGGAGCCATTTTTCTCGGCGGCACAGCACGCGAATGGCATCATCTGATTTTTCAGGAGGGATTCACGGTCAATACCAATCTCTTCGGCACAACCTTTTATTCTCTGGTTGGCCTGCACGCTTCGCACGTCGCCGTAGGACTCATAGCGATTGGAACGGTGATGGTCTTGTCGCTCTTCGGCAAAGTGAGAGCCGAGCACGCCGAACGGTGCGAAGTTCTAGCTCTCTATTGGCACTTCGTTGATGTCGTTTGGGTGGTCGTCTTCACGGTTGTGTACGGCTTGGGTCGCTAGACTGGAAGGAACAATGGATCTAAACACCGAATCGCACGCAACGAACACGCCGGATCGCGTGCAACTTCCCAAACCGACCGCATGGCCGCTGCTGCTCGCGCTCGGTATCGCTTTAATGGCGACCGGTTTGGTCAGCCGAGAAGTCGTCACGATCGTCGGCGCGATCGTAGCCGTTATTGCTTGTGTTGGCTGGTTTTCGCAAATACTGCCATTCGAACGCCACGAAACCGTTCCCGTCATCGCGGGAAAAATCGAGATTGCCAGTTCTCGCCGCAAAGTCGCGCGCATCCAAACGCAAGTCCCCACGCGTGTTCGGCTGCCGCTCGAAATTTATCCCATTTCGGCCGGCATAAAGGGCGGGCTTGCGGGCGCCGTCGCAATGGCGCTGATGGCAATGTTCTATGGCATCGTGAGCCACCGCAGCGTCTGGTATCCGATAAATTTGCTGGGCGCGGTGGTTTACGCGCGCGTTCAGGTCACGGCGCAGGAGATGGAGGCATTTCATGCAGGGTTGTTGCTAATCGCGATCATCCTGCATCTTACGACTTCTTTGCTGGTCGGCCTGCTTTACGGCACGCTCCTGCCGATGCTTCCCAAACGCCCGATCGTGCTGGGTGGTTTGTTCGCGCCACTCGCGTGGACGGGACTTTTGCACAGCGTTCTCGATATTGTTGACCCGGCCCTAAACCAAAACATCGATTGGTGGTGGTTTCTCGCATCGCAAATAGCGTTCGGCCTCGTCGCCGGTCTTGTCGTCGTGCGGCAACATCGCATCCCTACGTGGCAGTATCCCCTTGCGGTGCGCGCCGGTGTCGATACTCCTGGCTTCACGGACGAGGGCGGCCACACTTCGTAAATGCAGCGAGCACTTCGTATATCGCCTGGCTCATTTCGTTTTGATTCCGCAAATTTCGGCGTTTTCGGAGACAAATGACCAGCTCTATTTCGCAAGCGCTTCTTTCGTGGACTCTGCCGCCGATTGTCACGGCTTTGAATCTGCTCACCGCGCTCCTCTACCTGCGCGGCTGGCTGGCAGTGCACACTCTGATTCCTGAAAAATTCTCCGTGGGCCGCGCTGCATGCTTCTTTGCCGGCATTGCTACTTTTCAGATCGCATTATCCTCCCCCATTGATACGTTCGATGCTTTTTTCCTCACAGATCATATGGTGCAGCACCTGCTGCTCATGATGGTGGTTCCTCCGTTGCTTCTTCTCGGTAATCCCGGCGTTCAAGTAATGCGTGGGCTGCCTCGTTCCGTGCGACGCGTGGTGGGCTTGTTCCTGAAACACGCGCCGGTTTCGTGGCTGGCAGATCTGCTCTCTCGCCCGGCATTGTGCTGGCTTCTTTTCACCATTGCGATGCTCGGGTGGCATTTGCCGCGGCCATACGACCTGGCGCTGCGCTCGTCCGCGTGGCATAAAGCGGAACACACCACGTTCTTTCTTGCCTCTATTCTGTTTTGGTGGCCTGTAGTTCAACCGTGGCCCAGCCGCGCACGCTGGCCGCGCTGGAGCACGATTCCCTATCTGCTCGTCGCGGATTTTGCAAATAGCGCCCTGTGCGCATTCCTCATCTTCTCCGGACGAATCTTCTATTCGTTTTATCTGGAATTTCCCCGGATCAATGGTCTGTCCGTGGAGAATGATCAGGTGATCGCGGGAGCCGTAATGTGGGTTGTCGGATCACTCGCATTTCTGATTCCTGCCGTGGTGATTGCTGCGACTCTGCTCTCACCCGCACCACCGCCAACAATTCTGCGCCGGGGCCGTCGTTCGCCGTCGACAGCATTGCGCCGCGTTATCCTCCCGATACTCATTTGCGTTCTGCCACTCGCGGCTCTCGGTTACGGATACGGTGCGAGCGACTCGGTGGATATCGATGGCGACGTTCCTTTGACGCATGCGAACGCGGGCCAGCTCGCCATTACGATCTTTGCCGCGCCGCAGCCTCTTTCGGAGGGGCCGAACGATCTTGCTGTTCTCGTCCAAAACGCCGCATCAGGCCAACCCATTACCGGCGCGTCCATCGAGATTTCAGCAACGTGTGAGGGCCAGTTCAGCTGCCTGACGCGAGCTTCGCCGCAACCAGCCACGAACAAGCTGCTTGCAGCGGCGACGCTGAGTTTCTCCAGGCCCGGCTCGTGGGATATCAGAACGCGCGTGCGGAGCGGTGGCCAGGAATTTGTCTTACATTCCGCAGTCGAAGTAAAATTGTTAGTTTCACAGCACTAGGAAACACAAATCGGGGGGAAAGATGGCAGAAATACAACCGTTTCGCGCATATCGTTACGACGCAAAGCGCGTCGCTTTGAAGGATGTCCTCACGCAGCCCTATGACAAGATCTCGCCGCAGATGCAGGAGAAGTATTATGCAGCGAGTCCTTACAATTTGATCCCTATCGAAAAAGGACGCACCTTGGAAGGCGATTCTCCCCAAAACAACGTTTATTCACGCGCCGCGCAAAAGATACAGGAATGGATTGCCGAAAGGGTTCTGGTGCAAGATCCCGCACCGGCGATTTATGTCTACACACAGGAATTTCAGGTTCCTGCCACGCAAACGCGCCGGACCCGCTCAGGCTTCATCTCGCTCGTGCGCGTAGAGGACTATGACGCGAAGGTCGTTTTCCGCCACGAACACACGCTGTCTGGGCCAAAGGCCGACCGTATTGAGCTCCTACGCCGCACGGGTGCACAAACCGGGCAACTCTTCTTCCTTTACGAAGACCCTGCTCGCCAAGTGGACTCACTCCTCGAGAGCGTCACAAAGCAGCCGCCTGCAATCGAGTTGAACGATGAATATGACACCATCCATCGCGTTTGGCCCATTACGGACAAGGCGCTCATCGAGAAATTGCAGAAAGCTATGGCGGATAAAAAGCTCATCATCGCCGATGGACATCATCGCTACGAAACCGCCCTTAACCTTCGCAATGAAGCCCGCGAAAAATCAGGTAATCACGACCGCACGGCCGCGTCGGAATTCGCCATGGCAACGATTATCAACGCGCATTCGAAAGGGCTTACGATTCTTCCCACACATCGCGTGGTGCGGTATCCGAACTTTGATTTCGAGAAATTTCGTTGCGACCTGAGCCCTTATTTTGACTGGTATTCCTACCCATTTCAGAACGCTTCTGAGCGAACCTCTAGCTACGCGGAATTTCGCAAGAATTTAGAGAACCATAGCCGAGAGAGACACGCCATCGGCGTTTATCCTGCGCCGAAAGATGGAAACGCCGCCTTCTATTTATTCGTTCTGTGCAAAGATACGGATCTCGAAGCCCTCCTTTCAGATCTTTCTCCGGCACAGCGAACGCTAGACGTGGTTTTACTCCACCGCTTGTTGCTGGAGAAAGGCTTGCGAATTACGGCGGAAGCGGTCGCGGCGGAGAAAAACATTACCTATGAGCGAGAGATGGATGCCGCAATTGCCTGCGTGGATCGAGGCGAAGCACAGCTCGCTTGCCTGTTGAACCCGGCGCGTATGGAACAGGTCGCGGAGATTGCTCTGGGCGGTGACGTCATGCCGCAGAAGTCAACAGACTTCTACCCCAAGCTCCTGAGCGGTCTGACAATCTATAAAGTGGAAGGGCGCGTAGGTTAGTCTCTGGAGGCAGAAAAAACCGCGGTCCGGCCCCAAAGCCAGACCGCGCTGAATTCTTACTTCAAATCAGCCCGCGAAGCTCTGAATCGCGGCGGCTTCGCTGTCGTATGTATCGAACACGGTCATCAGCTTCGTTACCTGCAAGACTTCCTTGAATTTTGAACCCAGGTTGGCGAGCTTCAAAGCCGCGCCCTGTGAGCGCGCGCTGTGAAACGTGGCTACCAGAGTGCCAAGCCCCGCGCTATCGATGTACGTCACGTTGGCCAGATTAAGCACGATTTTCTTCTTACCCGCGGCCAGCAAGCCCTTCACTTTTTCACGGAACGAGTTGCTCTCCTCGCCCAGCACGATCCGACCGTCGATATCCAGCACAGTTATCCCATTTACGTCTCGCTCTGCCATTCTCAGTGCCACGTTAAAGCCTCCTGGAACTGCAAGATTACCTCTGAAATTGACCTTGAAAAACGCTCGCGCCCGTCAGTAAAAATCCGAGCAGGACATGTAATAACCGCAGGACGAGCAAAGCATCTTACAGCTTCGCGCCTCGAGCTTCGCCGAGCACTGCGGGCAATAGCTGGCGGCAAATTCCGTTGTCTCGCGTGCACCGCCGCCGGACGAGGAGGCTCTTCCCGTGAATTGGGTCTCTGCGGAAACTCGCTCCGTTTCATGCACCGTATCACCGCCTGATTCGGCCCGTTGTTTATAGCATACCCAAGCCAGAGCGCAAAGGCAGCGAATGCCTGAATCTAGCCTCGCCGCCTACTCCAGCAGTGCCCGTTCGGCTAGCGAGACAACCTTAATGACTCCCCAGCGCGTCTGCTAATATAGAGGCGCGTTTATGGCTACCCCAACGCCATCCCCGGTTCGCGTCGCTTTGTCCTTACTATCCTTGTGCATAGCCGGAGCGCTGCTGGGCGTTTCGCCTGCGAGCGCCCAAAACCGTGCCCCCGCGATGCGTGCGCCAGTACAAGTACATCAGACAGCTCGCGTGGCCCCAACAAGGCCCCAATCCGCGCATATCTTATCCGCGGTGCCCGTGGTGCGTCCGCCTGATGGCCAAACGGCCGACCATACCCAAAACCGCACCGCGATGCGGACCTTTCCGCACAGCCGCACAAACGGCGATCATTCATTTCAAAATCAATTTGGATGTGCCTTCGGCACGAGCGCGCAGCAGTTGCTCAGTCCAGTGCCGCCCTACGGATTCAATTACGAATACCTGAACGCGATCAACAAAGATCTGAATGTTAAGGCGGCCATCGATCCAGCCACCCAGTTGGCCTTAAGGGAAGCAGCCCGATTTGGTTGCACTGGCATTGCAGGCAGCGGCTACATCTTATGGGACGGCGCTAGCTACGCTCCGGCGGAGCAAAGGGAGGCACAGCCGCAAGAATCCGTTTCCGCCTCGCAACCGCAGATCATCGTTGTGCAAGTACCTGCGGCAGCGCAGCAGGTTGAGCTGGCAAGAACTTCCGCCGAGTCACGCCCGCTGGAAGAGCAAGCGCCTCCGCTACCGGATATTGGTCAGTTCACGCTGGTGATGCGCGACGGCACCCAACTCAAAGCCGCCGCCTTCACTCGCTCCAACGACCAGATCATCTACATCACACCGGACGGCATGCGTCACACCATCGCCGTCACCGATCTTGACGCCGATGCGACGCTTCGCCTAAACAGCGAACGCGGTTCTCAGCTCCAACTCTCTTTGTAATCCTATCCGGCAGATATTCTAAGTGTTCGATTGGCGCGCTGGTTCCGGCATATACAGGCCCTCCTCGCCCGCCAGGCCCGCGCGTTCAAACTGAACCGTGGTGTGAGTAATCCGAAAATCGTGCGCGAGCAAGTCTCTGATCTTCGCCAGGATGCGCTCGCAGTCTTCCATGTGCATATCCGGGATGCGCACGTGGCATGACAACGCATTCAAATCAGTGCCGAGCGCCCAAATGTGAATATCGTGCACCTCGCGCACGCCATCAATTCGCAGCAGTGCATTCGCCACCTCTTCCAGATTCATTCCTCGCGGCATCCCCTCAAGCAAAATGTGACCGCTCTCGCTTAAAATGCCCGTTCCCGACCAAAGCACTATCGCGCCGATTCCGATGCCGATTAACGGGTCCGCCCAGTTGGTTCCCAAGTATCGAATCAGCAGCGCAGCCGCAAAAATTGCCACATTCGAAAGCGCGTCGCCCAGATTATGAATCCAGACCGCCCGCACATTCAGGTCTTTACGTCCGGCATGTACCGCCAAGGTGATTCCGCCGTTCACCACGAGCGCGATAAGCGAGACCCACAACATTATCGTGGTGTGCACTTCAACGGGTGCACGCAGGCGTTCCACGGACTCGTAGATCAAAAAAAACGACGCAATCGCCAGCAATGTTGCGTTCAAGAAAGCCGCCAGAATTCCTGCGCGGTGATACCCGTAAGTCTTTTGAGCGGTCGGAGGCCGCAGTGCCCAGCGCATGCCTAGCCACGCGATCACGAGCGACGGCACATCTGTCAGGTTATGAATGCCGTCGCTGACGAGCGCGATCGAATGTCCGAAATAACCCGCGGCAAACTCCACAGCCACCAGCGCAAGCGTCGCCACTACCGCAAGGCCCATCGTGAGCGTCATCTTTTCGCCCACACTGTGAACATGGTGATGGGCGTGGAGACCGTGACCGTGGCCGTCGTGCGAGTGGCCACCGTGCAAATGATCGTGCATGCTCTGGATTTTACTCCCCGCCGCGCTCGCGGAACAGCGCCTGCGGACACCGTGTCTTAGCTCCATAATTCTGTCACCCCTTAACGGCAACGTGAAAATGTCACTCTATGAGACAGGAGACATTCACGTTGAGTCAGAAGGAACTGCAGCGAGTGTCGGTCATTGCACAATGTGTGCAAGGGACCCTGACG
>DATEGW010000081.1:0-4520 GCA_035279845.1 Candidatus Acidiferrales bacterium
CATCCCGAGCGACATCGCCGCTTCCATTTGCCCGCGCGGAACCGCCTGCAAACCTGCTCGATAAATTTCGCTTTCATATGCCGAGTAATTGATTGCAAGCCCGAGTATTCCTGTCCAGAACGCCGGTATTCGAATTCCGATCTCAGGCAGAAAGAAAAAGATGAAATATAGCTGCAGCATCAATGGAGTTCCGCGAAGAAACTCCACGTAGCCGCTCAATGGCAATTGGAGGAATCTCGGTCCGTAGAGTCGTCCGACGGCCACCAGCAAGCCAAGCGCGATGGCGATCGGAAATGAAATCACACTCAAGATCACCGTCATTCCTGCAGACTCGAGGAGCACGCCGCCGTAATTCTTGACCACCGTCCAACCATGTTCGGAAACGCCAAGTCCCACAGTGCCGCTATTGGCGCCGCCAGTTCGGCTGACGTTCTCGTTTGCTACCGCGCCATAACCGTAAAACCGGCCAGTGTCTGCAATATCGAGCAACCTGCTTTGTGCGTCATCCCATATCCCGTACTTCCGGTAAATACTTTCGAGTTCTCCGCTCCGTATGAGCGTAATCAGCGCTTCGTTGAGCGCCCTTATCAGAGAGTCGTCGCCCTTATTCGCATAGATCACGTAATAGCCTTCGCTTACGGGTGCGCCGTCGAACGCCAATCCAGGAAAGCGCGGCGCATAAAAAGAAGCGATTGGCGAATCCTCGAGTGCGGCATCGAGCTTCCCCGTTTCGACTTCTCGCATCGCGTCCGTATTCCCATCGTAGCCGACGACCTCGCACGCTCTTTCTCCGGCAGGCGTGTTCTGGCAGAACCGTCGCATGTACGTCTCGGCGGCGGAGCCGGTCAAGACTCCGATTCTCGCTGCGGGCGCGCTGCCTGTCCCCTTCGAACGAACCCATGTAAAGGGATCGCCATCGCCTTTTCTGTCAAGTAGCTGCAGACGATAGATGTAGTAGGGAATGCTGCTGTCCATCTCTGCCGCACGCTGCGTCGTCAGTTCATATCCATTGAGGATCACGTCAATCTTGTGCGTCTCGAGCATCGCGGGAAGTTGGTCCCAATCCGACTGAACGAATTGAGCTTTTACGTTCAACTGCTGAGCGACGCGATTCGCAATTTCCACCTCGAAGCCTGTCACTTGATTGGGATCGTCGCTTCGCGGATAGACGTACGGCCCGCCGCCTTCCTGATCCCCACCCCATCGCAGCACGCCGTGCTGACGGACGTCGGCAAGATTGTCCGCCGATGCCGGAAACTGAATCATGGCTGCAGCAGCCAAGCCGAGCGCGATGCTCAAAATCAGCCGCTCCGCCCGCTTGGTCGTGATGGATTTGTTCCGCCGCCTAGAAAACAATCGTCTGTCTCCAGAAGTGTTCAGAGAGCCAGCGAGAGATTCTACTACCACGGGCAAGGAGATGTTGTTACAGAAGCGCCTGGGAAGAGATTGGAGGGTATGTGCCTTTGAGGATTGTCAACTGGTAGCGTCAACAGGTCTAAGTTAGGAAGCACTGGTGGGTAAGTGTTGGCAATGAGGCTGCAGGCGCACTAGTGCTGCGTGCGCACATTTGCATGCAAGACGCGCGCCAAAACCGTTTCACCGGCCTTCACGACCTGCCCCAGTGCTGCGGAAGTCCAAAAAATATGCCCGGCTGTGACCGGTCCGGCGATTTTTCGATGGCCGACCGCAGCCAAGCCCATGGAAGCAATACAACCGCATTGCGAGCAATCGGGAGTGCCGCCGAATTGGCACGGTTCAACCTTTGTGCGAAGGTCTGCCGAGAGCGAAAGAGTCGTCTTAGCAAAAATACAATGAGCTGGTGACGCAGGAGGAGCGAGAAATTCCTTGATCATGCCTTCCTGCATATCAAGCTTGTTATCTTCGCCGCAAATCCGCAGCAAAGAGTTAACCACGGTCCTTCGTTCATCGGAGGATAGGCATTCAATGGTCATAGCTCCATTTTGCGGCGTAAAAATGCTTATCCAGATTTTTTCTACATTCGGATTCGCCGACCAGAAGTCGACAAATTCGGCGAGGTAATTCGCCCGGTGAGCCATCGCGCTGGTCACAGTGCAATGCACCGTTATGTGTTGACCTTCGATATTCCGCAGGATTCGATCATACGTCGCCGGATTACGCCGCAAATCGTGTTCCGGTTGCAATCCATCGATGGAGACAACCACACGCAGATTCCGAAGTCCTGACCACTTTTGCGGAATAGGACGGAAGGCGCTCGTGACTACCTGCACGTGCGTGCGTTGGGTCAGTTCAGGCAGCAGAACATCGAGTTCGCGATATCGAACTAAAGGATCCCCGCCAACGATCGAAAGATGCAGCGGGTCGTGTTCTTCCACGAGTTCGCGGACTCGCCTGATGAGTTCTTCGCCTTTGAAATCGTTCAGGCTGCGTAGGTTTCTTGAAGTTCCAAGATGCGCGTCGTCGTAGGCATAGCATCCTGGACAGCGTAATGGGCACTCTCGTGTAATCTCAATCGAAAGAGAAGGTAACCGCCCTCGTATTGTGCGTCCCCACGTTTTCAAAACTGACTTGGCTGCTATCTGTCCCATCCTGATTTGATGCGGGGCAAACGCCGCAAGTAGCGCCCTGAAGCGAAATCATTATCGCTGCATACAGTGAAATCAGGATATCGGCTTTGTCTCATTCGGCCCGAATCGTGCTTCGTTTCAAGCCGACGAAGGGGTTCATGTCCAAAGAAGGTTTAGTTCATCGCTTTGTGTGCTGCGTGATTACACGGTCAGATTCTTCAAATAGGGAACGCTCGCCTTCATCAGATCGAGGTTCATCTCAACATAGTAGTCCTTAATTCCACCGGTCTTTGCCGCATTGAAGATCTTCTTCCAATCGAGCGAATCACTTTCGCTGCCGATGGCGACCTGTTTTCGATTGGTCGCGTCCCAACCCTGACAGTGCAATGAGACGAAACGGCCTGGGTATTTCGTCAGATACTCGGCAGCGTCGAATCCCTGCGAAACCGTGGAGACTTGGAACTGGAATTTCACGAGCTTCGGATCGAGCAGATCGAAGAGCAAATCGTACGTCCGCTTTCCGTCCACCGTCGACATCTCGAAGATTTCGTTGTGTAATCCTTGCTGAATTCCCGCTTTGGCGACTTCGCCTGCGATCTTGTTATATTCGTCGGCCGCTTTTTTCACGTCGTCCATCGTAGGGTGGCGGGGACCGTCGAGGCTCGGCACCAGCATTTGCGTCAGGCCCACATCTTTCGCCCATGCGATTCTGCCCGGCAATTCCTTGCGGAGTTCCTTGATATCGAAATGGCAGCTGATGCAGATCATGCCATTGTCGCTGAGGATTTTGCGAAGCTCAGAGCCCGTGTATTTGCCCACGGGCGCGAATTCCTGATAGCCGACCGGCGAACAAAGTTCGATAGACTGAAAGCCGGCGCCGGCAAGCGTCTTCACCGTACCAGGGAAGTCCTGCGTGACCATTGCCCGAACGGGATATGTTTGGCAGCCAATGGGCAAGCCGAGTGGATTTGCCGAAAGGCGCGATGCACCAGCGCCCATCATCCCCGCCGCAGCAGTCAGCCCCATAGCCGTACTCTTCATAAATTCTCTCCTCGATTCACGCATATCTCGCTCCTTGCCGCGGCGCTCGCGCATGTCACAGATGGCGGCCACGCGTTTCCGTGCGCGACGAAGGTATCACAACGCGAATGATCGCGGCCAAAATTCAATCAAGCCTTTCAATGAATAAAACGATAAGATCGTCGGCTGCACAGCATGTGAAGTCGCGGAATGCGTCGCCTTCAAACCGGTGTGATGTGTCGTGTTCTTCGAATGTGAAATAATCTAACGCCTGCATGACAATCGCCCGAAAAGTCCTAAAAGAATTCCGCAACCGCGATACGAGTGCGACCGGGTCCTCAGCGGCAGGATGCGGTGGACTTCGCCTTCCCGTCTCTGCATTGCTGGACAATGTGCGCAGCATGTACAACGTCGGCGCGTTCTTTCGCGCGGCGGACGGCGTTGGCCTGGAAAAATTGTATCTGGCCGGAATTACCGCGCATCCTCCAAAGAACGCGATCACGAAGACAGCTCTCGGCGCTGAAACCGTCGTTCAATGGGAGCATGACTGGGATGCTGTTGCTATAGCTGAACGCCTGCGCGCCAGAGGATACGAAATCGCTGCAGTTGAAACCGGCGCCGATTCCCTGGATCTCTACGACTGGCAGCCCAGATTTCCCGTTTGCGTGCTCTTTGGAAACGAAGTCGAAGGTCTCCAGCCGCGGCTATTGGAAATGGCAGAGACCCGCGTCCATATCCCAATGTTAGGGCAGAAAAATTCGTTAAACGTCGCAACCGCCGCAGGAGTCGTCCTCTATGAAATACTGCGGAAATATCGCGCCGCTGTGCCTGGATGAGTGCTCGAATTAGTAAGAGTGAAGTGTCGCTCGCCGACGCACTTTGCGCGAACGAATCTTGAATCGCTTCAAATGGCGGGGACGACGGGACTCGAACCCGCGACCTCTGCCGTGACAG
>DATEGW010000082.1:0-22645 GCA_035279845.1 Candidatus Acidiferrales bacterium
TAAAGAACGTGCATCACGGTGCGGAGGAGTTCGCTCCGCTTTTCGCGCGACGGCAGCCGAAACGGCACGCCAGAAGACTTGATGCTTTGCTTTGCACGGCTAATTCGCTGCGCCATCGTCGCTTCGGGCACGAAGAAGGCGTTCGCGATTTCGGCCGTCGTTAAACCGCCGATCGCGCGCAGAGTCAGTGCAATGGCTGATGATGGACTGAGCGACGGGTGGCAGCACATAAAAAGCAAGATGAGCGCATCGTCCCGCTCTTCATTCGCGCCCAATTCGGCGGCTGGAATCGCCACGGATTCCATTTCGTTCGCTGCCACTTCTTCGCGGCGCTTGCGGGCTGCATCGCTGCGCACCTGATCCGTCATGCGGCGGATGGCTACTTGAATAAGCCATCCGCGTGGATTTTCGGGAACGCCTTCGCGAGGCCACTGTAGCGCAGCGGCGATAAGCGCCTCCTGAACTGCATCTTCGGCGGACGCGAAATCATGGAAACGCCGCACGACCGTGCCGAGCACCTGCGGCGCAAGTTCCCGCAGCAGATGCTCGGCGTCGGCGCTAAGCATGGGTCCTGTCACGAGACCTCTTCCGTGCGCCGCGTCATGATCTGGCGGACCTCGATCGGCATGTTGGTCGGTACTCCACCAGGCCCGGGACCGGATGAAAGCCGCGCGGCAATCTCATAGGCCCGCTCTGCACTATCCACATCGACCATCCAGTAGCCGAGGAGGAACTCTTTCGTCTCCGGGAAGATGCCGTCCGTGATTGGGGTACCGTTTCCTCCCGCTCGCACCGCCCTGGCCTGTTCCGGCGAACCCAAGCCTTCGTTTGCCACAAGTTCACCGGATTCCGTCAAATCCTTATTGAGGCGCTTGAGAAATTCGAAGTGCGCCTGAATGTCGGCCTTGGACCACGCCCGGTACGTATCCACGCCTGCTTTGCTGCCGTTCATCAAGAGAATGTATTTCATTTCCGATCTCCTTTGGTTGCTGATTTTAGCGCTAACGTTTCGCGCTTTCACAAGGTAGTCGGAGCAGAAAACGGATTCTCGACATCGAAAGAAAAGAATTCTTGCCTTTTTTGCACGCGTGACATGTCGATTTTGGCTTCACCACCTCGACATACCAGTGGAGGCCGCAATGGCTACCGAAACACTCGTGCTGGACGTAAGCAACGACTGGGCGACGGCAAGCGAAGTACAGAAGCAGTTCATGCACATGGGCTCGGAGATCGGCGGCCTAAGCTACAGCGCCACCTGCCGGCAACTGCGGGAGTTGGGCGGAGACTTCTACGACTCCATCCCGCTAACAGAGGACCGCACGGCTTTTGCCATAGGCGATGCCTGCGGCAAAGGCCTCCCTGCAGCTCTGCTGATTTCCAACGTTCAGTCCTCGCTGCGCACGGCGATGTTGTTCTCGGGAAGCGATGGAGCGAGGATCATCAATGCCGTGAACCACCAGGTTTACGGGGCATCATTCGCGGCTCGCTTCGCGACGTTATTCTATGGCGTTTTTGACGCTCGCACGCGAACCCTGCGTTACGTGAACGCCGGCCACAATCCTCCCATGGTGATCCGGCGAGACGGATCTATCGCCTATTTGGAAGCCGGCGGCGCGCCAGTCGGCATATTTTCAGACTGGACCTACGAAGAAGGCCAAGTACAGCTCGATTCTGGCGATCTGCTCGTCGCTTATACGGACGGAGTCACCGAGGCGACGAACGCCGCGGGCGAGTACTGGGGAGTGGAAGGTCTGGCCCGTGCGGCCAAACACATGTCCGGCTCCCCGGAAGAGATCGTCAGCGCAATCTTCTCTGCCATGGACGAATACTCTCAAGGCCACCAAGCAGATGACGCCACGGCCGCGGTCCTTCGCATAGCGTAAGCCTGAAAACTGCTCTCGCCGAAACATTTTGGTTGCCGCCAGCGTATCTTATGGCAAGGGGAGGTGATGTATGGATCCCAGTCCTATGCGGCGGCACAGATCGTTCATCGGTCCGGTAATTCTGATCTGCATCGGCGTTTTCTTTCTGATTGCGAACCTCGTGCCGTCATTCGATCCGTGGCTCATTCTGATGCGGTATTGGCCCGTTATCCTGATTGTGATCGGGCTCGGCAAAGTGTGGGACTACTACGCTTCGCGGCGCGACGGAGGAGCAACGGGCGGCTCGAACGCTTCCGGTGTGCTGATCGCGGTGATCCTGCTGATTCTGCTGCTCGGTCTCGGAGTCTGGCGAACGGGCCGACGTAATATCGTCCGCGGCAGTGAACAGCACAATTCCAAGTCCGTGGACCTGCAAGGTGCGACGGCGGTGACCGCCAGTCTCAACTTTCCGGCAGGTCAATTGAATATCGACGGCGGGTCAAGCCATTTGATCGACGCCGATTTTTCTTATGTGGGTAACAGCGCAAATGCTGGGCCACAGATGGACTACAACGTCAGTTCGGGGCACGGTCAGCTCAACGTAAACGAAAACAACGACCAAGTTCGTTTTGGAACTCACGACGACACGTGGGACCTTCACTTCAACAATGATGTGCCGCTCGATCTGGCGCTTCAGATGGGCGCTGGAGAGAGCAATCTGCACATGGCAGACATTAATCTCTCTCACCTGGAAGTTCACATGGGGGCTGGGCAAATGACGCTCGATCTGACCGGACCGAGAAAACAGAGCTTCTCGGCGGATATTCACGGTGGCGTGGGACAGGCGCGAATCCGGCTTCCAAAGGACGTCGGTGTACGCGCGCACGCAACCGGCGGAATCGGATCGGTGAATACACGCGGACTCACCAAACAGGGCGATGATTACGTAAATGCCGCTTACGGCAAAACCCCAACGAACATCGACTTGAGCGTTGAAGGCGGCATCGGAGAAATCGATCTCGACCAGGAGTAGCCTTCTTTTAGAGCCATACATAAGCAGCTGGATTCTCGCTGCTTCCTTCGTTACTCAATCGCGCCGCCTGCCTTGACAGTGCAGCAAGCGTCCGTTAGCGTCAAAAGTATCGTCTTACAGATCTTTTGATGCGGTGGACAGCATAGGAGCGGACATTGGCGCGCCCGATCATCACTCTCACCACGGATTACGGCATTAACGATCACCTCGTCGGCTCCATGAAAGGCGTGATCCTCAACATCAATCCTGAAGTGATGCTCATTGACATCACGCATGGCGTGATGTCGCACGATATTCTCGACGGCGCGATCACCATCGGCCAGGCCTACCGCTACTATCCGCCAAAAACAGTGCACGTGGTCGTAGTCGACCCGGGCGTGGGAACGCCACGGCGTCCGATACTCGTAGCGGCTGATCAACACTACCTTGTAGGTCCTGACAACGGAGTATTTTCGGCCGTCTACGATCAAACTGAAGCGCTCCATGTGTGGAATCTCACCTCGGAGCACTATTTCCGCCAGCCGATCAGCAACACATTCCACGGCCGTGATATCTTCGCGCCTGTCGCCGCGTGGCTCACGAAATCATGGCAAAGCTCGGCCTTTGGCGAGCCGATTACCGATTTCGTTCGCTTCTCGCTCCCCAAGCCGAAGACCGATGGCAATACCATCAAGGGCGTGGTCCTGAAAATCGATCACTTCGGAAATTTGATGACGAATTTAACGCCCGAAAATGCGCCCGCCCTGTTCGCGGAAAATGCGAAATTTACAATCCGCGTGGGCAATGGCGCCGTGAGCAAGATCGTTCCGACGTTTGCGGGCGGAGCCGCAGGCGAAGCGGTCGCAGTATTGGGATCGAGCGGCTATCTCGAGATCGCGGTGAATCGCGGCAATGCGGCGCGCACCCTCGCAGCGACACGCGGCGCGGAAGTCACCGCCGAATTGACGTAGTAAGGCGCTGAGAAGTTCACCTATCGCGAAAGAGATATCCTTCGTTTCGCTCAAGACGACGACACATCGCTGGAGTATGGCTGGAGCTTTTCTGAAATTACCGCAGGTTCATCTAGCGCAGGCAGCGAACCCAAGATAAGAAATGCGCGCATCCGCGGGTCGAGCCAATCCCGCAGCGCATCCCCCAGCAAATTAAACGCGAGCACTGCCGACATAATCGCGAGCGAAGGAAAAATCACCATGTGCGGCGCATCGAAGAGGTGGTTTCGCGCGTCATTGAGCATGGCGCC
The DNA here is from genome assembly GCA_035279845.1 of Candidatus Acidiferrales bacterium. Taxonomy (GTDB): domain Bacteria; phylum Acidobacteriota; class Terriglobia; order Acidiferrales; family UBA7541; genus Palsa-295. The sequence continues at coordinate 4,136 of DATEGW010000082.1, forward strand.
CCAACTGGCCGTCGGGGCGAGCACGCCGAGTCCAAGAAAACTCAGTGTAGATTCCGCCAGAATCGCGCCGGCCATCCCGATCGTCGCCTGAATCAACACGGGTTGCAGAATATTGGGTAGTAAATGCCGCAGCAGAATCCGCATATCGGAAGCGCCAAGCGAACGCGCTGCCAGCACATACTCCATTTCACGTGCTTGCAATATTTGGCCACGCGCAAGACGCGCATATCCCGCCCAGCCGGTAATGACCAATGCCAGGATGACCTTCCAAAGCCCTGGCCCGAAGAACGCCGCGAATGCAATCGCCAGCAGAATTCCGGGAAAAGACAAAAAAGCGTTGATCAGCACAATATTCAGTACATGATCGACCCACCCGCCGAAATAACCCGAAATAGCACCAATCGCCAGACCAACCAGCCCACCTCCAACCACGACGAAAACGCCGACAAGCATCGACACTCGCGCGCCATAAACAACGCGCGCGAACATATCGCGTCCCAATTCATCCGTGCCCATCCAGTGCGCGAAGCTCGGACCCTCTAGGCGCGAAGCGAGGTGCTGCGCCGTCGGATCGGCGTGCGCCACGAGAGGCGCCGCAATCGCGACGACGGTAATCAGCAGGGTGAGCGCAAACGCCCAGCGCCCCGGGCCGCTGCTGCGCAGAAATTCGCGAAGGCCTTTCATTCGAGTCGCACCCTCGGATCGACCAGCGCGTAAACAAAATCCGTTGCAAGGTTTACAATCACGTACGTAACCGCAATCAGCAGAATGCAACCTTGCAACAGCGGAAAGTCGCGCGCCTCAATCGCCTGCACGGTCAGGCGTCCAATACCTGGCCACGAGAAAATCGTCTCGGTGATGATCGCGCCCGCCAGCAGCGCGCCGAATTGCAAGCCGATAATCGTGAGCGTGGGAATCAATGCGTTGCGAAACGCATGACGCCAGAGCACCGCTCTTTCAGAAAGCCCCTTCGCGCGCGCCGTGCGAACATAATCGCTGGCAAGCTCCTCCATCACGGAAGCGCGCACCATGCGCGTGAGAATCGCCGCCAGCGCCGCGCCCAGCGTGATCGCCGGCAGCACGAAACTCGCAACGCCACCGCGGCCCGAAACAGGAAGCCATCCCAGCCGCACGGAAAAAAACAGCATCAGCAGCGGACCAAGCGCAAAGTTGGGCAACGAAAGGCCGAACAGGGTGAAGACGCCCACCGCATGGTCTGCACTGGTGGCGCGCTTTGCCGCCGCCAGAATTCCCGCGGGAATCGAAATCGCGGCGCATACGATCAGCGCGACAAACGCCAATTCCAGGGTTGCCGGATAATGATCGAGAACCACTTCCGTTACCGGCTCCTGGAAATGAAACGATTCGCCGAGATTCCCGTGCAGGACGCCGACGAAATATTTTTCGTACTGCACGCCGATCGGCTGATCGAGGCCAAGCGTGTGGCGCAATGCCAAGATGTCTTCCGCGCGCGCACCTTCGCCAAGCATCTGCGCGGCTGGATCGCCGGGCACGATGTGCGCGAGAAGAAAGACCATCGTGAGAATCAGCCAGAGCGCGGGAATCGCGAGCAGAAGACGCAAACCGATATAGCGAATCATTTCGCTCGCGGCTCCTTTGCGGTGGGCGACACCATGTGATGCTGCTCCGCGTTTGCATGCGCGCCGCCGCCTGCCGCCCCATGCGGCGCACCCGTATGGGGCAGTAGTTGCTGCAGCCGTTGGATTTTCACGCGCGATATACGGCGGCGATCCATATCCATTACGGTGAATCGATAACCGGCTTCCTCGAAGCTCTCTCCGCCGCGCGGAATGATTCCAAGCCGGCTCAAGACGTAACCGCCCACCGTCTCATACGCGGGATCCTCCGGCAGCGCGATATTGTACTGCGCTTCGAGATCGCGCACGTTTATGGCCGCGTCAAACACCAGCCCACCGTCGGGCAGCATCAGCGGCCGTTCCTCCACATCAAATTCGTCATGAATTTCGCCCACCATTTGCTCGAGGATGTCTTCGAGCGTGACGAGGCCCAGAATGCTGCCGAACTCATCCACCACCATCGCCAGGCTCGCGCGACGCGAGCGAAATTCGAGCAGGAGTTCGCTGGCAGGCTTCGTTTCAGGCACGATCAGCACGTCGCGCAATAAGCTCTTCAAGTGAAATTCGAGCGGCGGCTGGTTTTCCTCTGCGCGACGTTCCCGATCTACAAGTACCCACATCGCATCTTTCACGTGTACGAATCCCACGATATGGTCGATGCTGCCCTCATAAACGGGCAAGCGCGAGCGCTGCGTAGTCGCGAACATGCTCATCACGTCATCAAGCGATGCGTCGATCGGCAGCACGTGCATATCCGGTCGCGGAACCATAATCTCGCGCATCTGGATACTGCTGAGCTCCATCGCATTTTGAATGAATTGAACCTCGGTAGCGGGCAGCAAGCCGCCTTCGCGCGCCTGCTGGAGGATCGCCTGCAATTCTTCCGTCGAGCGGACGGCCGTGTGGCTCTGCGTCCCGCTCACACCTAGCGGCCGCAGTACCTTGTCCGCGAAGCCGTCGAGCAGGTCGATGGCCCACCGGAACGTGTGAAGAAACCAATAAAACGGGCGCGCCACAAGCAAAGCAACGCGTTCGGCGCGCGCAAGGCTCAGCCCCTTCGGGACGAGTTCGCCGAACGTCACTTGCAGCACGGTGAGCAAGCCGAACGCAAGCACGAGTGCCACGCCGTGCGCCGTCAAGGCCGCCCACGGACGCGGAATCATCTGTACGAGAGGATCGAGCAAACGCGAGAGCGCAATCTCGCCGAGATAGCCAAGCGAAAGGCTCGTCAGCGTAATGCCGACTTGCACGCCAGAAACGACGCGGCCCATGTCCGCCAGTAAAAGCTCCACGATCCTGGCGCGCGCATTCCCCTCTTTCACGAGCTGGCGAATGCGCGATTGTCTGACCGCGACGAGAGAAAATTCGACAGCCGAGAAGTATGCATTGATGCCAATGAGGATGAAGACGCCGAAAATGTGCAGTGCGCTCATTGCGGAGATCGCCCGCGGGCGATGGACGAAGGAGCCGGCATCATGAGCGGTGCATAGAGGAGGAACATGCCTGGAAAGGCCATCTTAGCAGGATGCTTCGCGCGACGGGAGAAATCCCCAATGGGCATTTTCCAGCAAGAAACAGTGCTTAGCGCTGCGACGCTTTGCCCGCAGCCACTTGTTGCGTGAAGTCGCCGGACTTGCCGCGTGGTATCGTCACGGCCGTCCAACCGCTTCCGGCTGCTGCGAAATGTTTCGCGAGAAAGACGATCTGGCCGACGTGATACGAATAGTGAGCGATCTGGCGGTTCAACGCCTGCATCACCGAATGCGCTTCGCCGCGAATCTTCACCGTGCGAGCTAGATCCTGGTCCGTGAGCGGCGCAATCGCGTCAAAGACGTGCTTCCAGCCCGCTTCCCATAAAGCCATGAGTTCGGCGCGCGTTTGCGGCGACGCTTCGAATTCGCCGTCGCGATTGCGGTCGGGCTTTTCGCCATCCGACGTGAGAAAGTCGGTGAAGCGCGAACGCATGTTGCCCGCCAGGTGTTTCACGATGACGGCGATGGAATTCGATTCGGCGTCGAGCGCCGCGTTGAGCGCCTGGTCAGGAGCCTGTTCGAGAGCGCGCTCGGCGAGGCGCTTGTACTGCTTCAGAATGTCGAGAGAGTCTTTTGCATAGGAGGTCGTGAATTCGAGTGGCATATAGCGATTTTGCGCCCCAGGGGCGTCCAGGCGCAAGATGCGCGGGTTTGGATTGCATTGCGGCTTGCTGTTAGAATGGCTGCGCAAATGAGCTCTACAGCAAATAAAGCGACCGCCGAACAGCCGCGCAAAGGCGAATTCGAGAAGTCCCTCACGCGACTCGAGGAAGTGGTAAAGAGGCTCGAAAGCACCGATCTCTCGCTCGACGAAGCGATGAAACTCTTCGAAGAGGGCGTGAAACTTTCGCGAGAATGCCAGAAGCAGCTTGAGGAAGCCGAAGGCCGTGTTGAGATTCTCCTGAAGAAGGCTGATGGGAAGATCTCCGCTGAACCGTTTGAGCCTGAAAATGAACCCTGATCCTGACGGCGCCGTCTTGCCTGCTTGTGGCCCGCCGCCCTCCGCATGAAACTGCCGCAATTTTTCGAGGAAGACCGCGCGCTCGTCGAGGCTGCGCTTTCGCGGCTGCTGCCTGCGGAAGATACGCCGCCCGTCTCAATCCATAAGGCGATGCGCTACAGCGTTTCTGCCGGCGGCAAACGCATCCGCCCGGTGCTGTGCGTCGAAGCCGCGCGATTATTTTCCGCCGATGTGAGTGGTGCCGTTGACGCAGGGTGCGCGCTCGAATTTATTCACACGTATTCACTGATTCACGACGATCTGCCCGCTCTCGACAACGACGATCTGCGCCGAGGCAAGCCGACAAATCACAAAGTTTTTGGCGAGGCGATTGCGATTCTTGCAGGCGACGCGCTGCTTACGCTCGCGTTTCAGACGCTCGCCAATGCACCGATTGAGCCTGTGCGCCGCGTCCGCGCTATTGCGGAAGTTTCTGCCGCGGCCGGCACGGTGAACGGAATGGTCGGCGGACAAGTAGCGGATATCGAGGCAGAGCGTAAACCCGTCGATGAAAAGGGCCTCGAATATATTCATCGCTCTAAGACGGCTGCGCTGATTTGCGCATCAATCGTGACCGGCGCTATTGCCGGCGGCGCATCGGACGAAGACGTTGAGCGGCTGCGCCGATTTGGCGAAAACATCGGCTGGGCATTTCAGGTGGTGGATGACATTCTTGACGTGGAAGAATCTTCCGCCGCGCTCGGCAAAACTGCCGGAAAAGATCAGGCGCAACAAAAGGCGACATACCCTTCCCTGTACGGTCTGGAAAAATCGCGCCAGATCGCTTCCGATCTTTCCAGCCGCGCCATTCGCGAATTGGATGCTTATGGCGAGCGCGCCGACAATCTTCGCACTCTCGGCGAATTCCTTGTCGCTCGCCGCTCGTAGCTCGCGCCCGTGAGTGAACCGTCACCACAACGGAAAAAGCCACCAAAGCCGGGGAAAGAGCGCCTCGACGTGCTTCTCGTCGAGCGTGGCCTTGCTCATTCGCGCGAACGCGCGCGCGCACTACTGCTCGCAGGCCAAGTTCGCGTCGGCGGTGTGCTGGCAGATAAGCCTGGCACGCAAGTTGCGAAAGACGCGCCCATCGAAATCGTCGGCGAGACCCTTCGCTACTCAAGCCGCGCCGGCCTCAAGCTCGAAGGCGCGCTCGAAGACTTCGGCATTTCAGTCACAGAGAAAATTTGCCTCGATATCGGCAGCTCGACGGGCGGTTTTACGGACTGCCTGCTGCAGCATGGCGCAGCGAAAGTCTACGCCGTGGACGTGACAATCGATCAGCTCGATTGGAAGCTCCGCAAAGACCCCCGCGTGCATACGATTGAACGCAACGCACGGTATCTGCGGGCTGAAGACGTGGGCGAAGCCGTGAATCTCGTTACGATTGATGTCTCCTTCATCTCAGTCGCTAAAATATTGCCCGCCGTGAGCGAAGCCGCCGGACCTGCCGCGGAATTCGTGATTCTTGTGAAGCCGCAGTTCGAACTCGAAAAGAGCGCCGTGCGCAAGGGCGGGATCGTGCGCGACGAGGCGTCACAGTTGCGCGCTGTTGAGCAGGTGAAGAGCGCGGCGCTCGGCCAGGGCCTTGAAATTCTCGGCGAACGGCCAAGCCGAGTACGAGGAGCCGAAGGAAACCAGGAGTTTTTTCTGCACGCGCGGCGAAAGCCGTAAGGTAGAATTTGTGATCCGAACTCAATGATCCGCTCCGCCGGTATCGTCACAAAACCTGGTCACGAACGGCCCAAAGCCGTAATCCCGCCGCTGATTTCCTGGCTCAAGCAGAGACAAGTCGAGGTGTTTGTCGATCAGGAAACGCAGGCTTGCTCGGATGCGCAGGCTGCGGTTCTTTCCCGCGAACAGCTTGCCGAGAAAATCGACTTACTTATCGTTCTCGGCGGCGACGGCACGCTGCTTTCCGGCGCGCGCGCGTTGGGCGGAAAAAAAGTCCCGATCCTCGCCGTCAATCTCGGCGGTCTCGGCTTTCTTTCGAGCGTCACGTTCGATGAACTTTATCCAGTGCTGGAAACGGTGATCGACGGGCGCTACCAAACCGGTGAGCGCATGATGCTCGAAGCCAATATTCTGCGCGATGGGAAACGCGCCGAGCACCAAAACGCCCTCAACGATGCCGTAATCACAAAGACGGCTCTCGCCCGTATGTTGGAGTTTGACGTGTTCATCGACGGCGCACCAGTCACGCGTTATCGTGCGGACGGACTGATCGTAGCAACGCCGACCGGATCGACAGCGTATTCGCTTGCCGCTGGCGGCCCCATCGTCGATCCGCGACTTGACGCTCTGCTGGTGACGCCCATCTGCCCGCACATGCTGACGAACCGGCCGCTGGTGATCCCAAACAGAGCCCGCGTGGAAATTGACGTCGCCATCGCGGAAGAACCGGTCTATCTCACCATCGATGGCCAGGTGGGCTTCCAACTGGAATCGCGGGACCGCGTCTGCGTAACTCAATCCGCAAATCGCGTCCTTCTCGTGCAACCACCCCGCAAGACTTATTTCGATGTCCTACGCAGCAAACTTCGTTGGGGTGAACGCTAAAAATCAGGCATCTTGCCTGATCTTCAATACCACAAGCGTGCGGTCGTCCGCCGGATGTTTTCCGCCTGAGAAGTTATCCGCCTCCTCCAGAATTCGATCTGCAATCGCGTCCGCGCCAAGCTCTTGATGCTGGATGATCAGCTTCGCTAATCGCGCGTGGCCAAAAAATTTCCCGTCGGCGCTCTGCGCGTCGCCGATTCCGTCCGAATGAAACACAATAATGTCGCCCGGATCGAGAATAAAAACGCGCTCATCATAAGTCGCCTCTGGAAACATTCCGAGCGGAAACCCAACCAACCGGATTTTTTCGCATTTCCCGCCGTGCAGCAGCAAGGGCTGTTCCTGCCCGGCATTCGCGATCCGCAAACGTCGGCGCCGCCGGTGCCATGTGGCAAAGCAGAGCGTCATGAAACGCCCTTCGATCATGCGGTCACTCAAAAATCCATTAATCGCGCGAAGCATGTTCGCCGGACGCGGTTTTTGCGATCCCAGGCTGCGCAACGTGCCTACGGCGACAGCTCCATACAACGCCGCGGCGCTTCCCTTCCCGCTCACGTCACCCAAAGCAAAGGCCAATTCCTGAGGCCCGTAACGAACGAAGTCATACAAGTCGCCGCTCAACTCGCGCGACGAAACCACCCGCGCCGCGATGTCCAATCCGTATTCCGGGCCCGGCGTACGCGGCAAGAGTGCGCCCTGAATGCGTCGCGCCGCGCTCAAATCGCGTTCCATGCGGCTTTCATCGCGTGCCACCTGTTCGTAAAGACGCGCGTTCTCAATCGAGACCGCCAGATGCGCTGCCAGAATCGAAAGCATCTGCACATGGTCCGGCGTGAAGTAATTGAGCTGCGGGCTTTCCAGATCCATCACACCCATCACGCGATTCTTATAGATCATCGGCACGGCCAACTCGGACCTAGTCTCCGGATTCATCATCACGTAGCGAGGATCGAGCGTCACGTCCGGCACCACCACGGGCCGCCGCAGCGACGCGGCCGCTCCCACAATTGCCTCATGCGCCGGAACGGCAAATTTTTCCTGTAGCCGTTGCCCGAATTTCACGGCGACTCGCCGCCGAAAGACGTTGTCCGCCTCGTCGTAAAGCAGAATGCTGAAGACTTGATAGTCGATTAATCGCTTCGCAAGCTCCGCCGCGCGCCGCAACACTTCCTCAACCTCGAGCGTGGAATTTGCTTCGCGGCTGATTTCGTTGATCAGCAAAAGCGTCTCGGCTTGTTTCTGCGCGTTCTCATAAAGCCGCGCATTTTCGATGGCCGTGCCGATGCGGCTTGCCACGAGCACGAGCAGGCTTTGTTGCGCGCGGGTAAAGTAATCGGGCTGGCGGCTCTCCACATCGAGCACGCCAATCACTCGCCCTCTGACGATCAGCGGCACCACAAGTTCGGACCGCACGGCATCCACGGCATTCAAATACCGCGAATCCTTTGTCACATCGCCCACGCGGACCGGCTGGCCGTGCGCGGCAGCCGTCCCGATGATGCCGTCGCCAATGGGAATTCGCCAGTGCTCCACAACCTCGAGCCGGTGCCCTATGGCAAAACGAAAATAAAGGTTATTGGTATTCTCTTCCCGCAGCAGGACGGCAAAAATCTCATAATCGATTAGCCGCTTTATATGGCCGGCGGAATTGGCCAGGACCTCATCCAAATTCAGCGTCGAATTGATGTCTTCGCCGATCTCCGTCAGCACAGCCATCGTATCGGCGGAAATCTCCGGCGTGGAATTCAGTTCGGCGGGATCGAGCGGATTGGAGCTCACAGTCATTGAGTCGACACTGTACACGACGACTGCGCACCAAAAGCGTCGTCAGATTAAGATACGCGCCGGAGCGAATATTATAACAGGGCCGAACTTGCCTTCCGGGGACTCTGCTCAAAGAAAACGGGCATCGCATAAGGCCGTCAGCAGTAAAGGTTTAAACGTAGCGCCGCCGTCTTCAGTGCGGCATCTTCTGGGCTTATGTAGTAGTACCCGGATCAAGAATGCAGACGTCCTTCAAATTTCTGTAGCGCTCCGCGTAATCGAGCCCATACCCGATCACGAATTCGTCGGGAATCTGGAAGCCGATGTAATCGCCCGTCACATTTACGCGCCGCCGCGAAGGCTTATCCAGCAGCGCCGCCACGCGCAGGGTCTTCGGTTTGCGCTGCCGCAGAACGCGTAATAAATAGCTCAGCGTAAGCCCCGTATCGAGAATATCTTCGACCAGGATCACGTTCAGCCCGGCGATATTGCTGTCCAAATCCTTGAGCAAGCGAACCTGCCCCGACGAGTCTTTGTTTTTTCCATAGCTCGAGACGGCGATGAAATCGAGCGATGTCTCTAGTTCGATCTCGCGAATAAGGTCCGAGAGAAATATGCAGCCGCCCTTGAGCACGCCGATCAAGTGCACGCGTTCGTCTTTGAAGTCGCGCGTAATCTCGCGCGCCACTTCCTGAACGCGCTTCTTGATCGCCGTGCTGCGTATGAGAATTTTTGGCTGATTTCTCGTTATTTTTGGCGGCTTGGGTCGAACCATCGTGGCTTTTCCTCCCCGGGCACAACGCTCTATCGTAATCGTCAGAAAAATCTACGACTTTGGTTCATCGCGCCCAAATCGACGTCCCGGCCGGATGCTCTTCCGTCGCAGCCGGGCAACACCCGCTGAATTGGCATTTGCCCCCAATCCGCCAGGAACGCTATCATAGTAAAGATACGATAATTTGAATCGGTCTCGTGCGGCGGTCCGCGCGATCCTTTCTGAAGGCGGAACAGCTTTCTTTACTTCGTTGCTAACAATACGATTTCTTCGAACGGCATGCAGCCGATTCCCGCCATCCGCACCAAATCACAATACTGTAAATCATAGTAATCGTTGCGGCGGAGAGGCGCAAAACGGCTACGCGGCCATACGCGCCCGCCGGCACGGTAACGCCGAGTCAGGCTGCGACCTGGCGGCATACGAGGCCATCTAAACGACATGACTTTAGCGCCCCATCATCCCCTTCAAAAGCTCCTCCGCAGCCGCATCGCCATCATCGATGGCGCAACGGGGACGACCATCCGCAACTACGGAATGACCGAAGCCGATATACGGGGCAATCGCTTCAAAGACGCGAAGAAAGACCTGCTCAATAACGGCGATCTCTTCTCCCTCACGCAGCCGGAAATGATCGGTGATATTCATCGGCGCTTCCTTGAAGCCGGCGCGGACATCGTCGAGACCAATACCTTCAGTGCCACCAGCATCGCCCAGAGCGAATTCTTCATAGACGATCCGCGTGAACACGGGGGCCGCAAAGATCCCGAGTTCTACCAGAGGGTGATCGACGACACTTTCCTGAGCAGCCTCGCATGGGAGATCAACGAAAAATCGGCTCGCCAATGCCGCGAATGGGCGGATCGCATCGCCAACTCGACCGGCCGCCAGCGTTTCGTCGCCGGCGCCATTGGCCCGCTCACTGTTTCACTCTCGAATTCGCCTGATGCGGACGATCCTGGCTTCCGCGTCGTCACCTTCGATCAGGTGAAAACGGCTTACGTGCGGCAAGTGCGCGCTCTGATCGCGGGCGGCGCGGACATCCTTCTCGTGGAAACAATTTTCGACTCGCTCAATGCAAAGGCGGCGCTCGTCGCCATTCAAGACGTTTTCGCGCAAGACGGCAACGAGCTGCCCATCATGATTTCGGCAGCCGTCGGACGTGGTGGCGAGACGATGATCTCCGCGCAAACAGTCGAAGCCTTCTGGAATTCCGTCGAGCACGCGCGCCCGTTCTCCGTGGGATTGAACTGCTCGCTCGGCCCCGATCTCATGTATCCGTTTCTGAGCGACCTTTCGGCAAAAGCCACCTCGGCCGTCTCCTGTTATCCGAACGCCGGATTGCCCAATCCACTCTCGCCTACGGGTTTCGATCTCCAGCCCGCCGATGTGGCGCGTTACCTCAGCGACTTCGCACGCGCTGGCCTCGTGAATATCGCCGGTGGCTGCTGCGGCAATACGCCCGAACACATCGCAGCTATCGCCAAAGCGCTCGAAGGTTTGCCGCCGCGACCGCTACCGGAAGCCACTGAATCTTTGGACGCCGAGCCTCTGAAAACGGTGAATGTCGCGGAAGCAAAACCTCTCCGCCTCTCCGGCTCTCAACCGTTCACCCAACAGCCCGGCGTCTTCATCATGATCGGCGAACGCACCAACGTCGCCGGTTCGCCCAAATTCGCGGCCCTCATTAAAGGCGAAAAATACGAAGAGGCTGTCGCTATCGCGCGCCAGCAGGTCGAAAACGGCGCAAACGTGATCGACATCTGCATGGACGAAGGCATGATTGAAGGCGTCTCCGCGATGTCGCGCTTCTTGCAATTGCTCGCAAGCGAGCCCGAAGTCGCGAAGGTCCCGTTCATGGTGGACTCCTCGAAATGGGAAGTCATCGAGGCCGGCCTCAAATGCCTGCAAGGTAAAGGCATCGTCAATTCAATCTCTCTGAAAGAGGGGGAAGAGAAATTCCGCCACTGCGCCTCCACGGTTCTGAAATACGGCGCTGCCGTCGTGGTGATGGCGTTTGACGAAAACGGCCAGGCGGCCACTTACGAAGAAAAAATCCGCATCTGCGAGCGCGCGTACCGCATTCTGGTCGATGAAGTAGGCTTTCCTCCCGAAGACATTATCTTCGACCCGAATATCCTCACCGTCGCGACGGGCATGGAGGAGCACAACAATTACGCCGTCGATTTCATCAATGCCGCGCGCTGGATCAAGGCAAACTTGCCGCACGCAAAAGTCAGCGGGGGCGTCTCGAATATCTCGTTCAGTTTTCGCGGCAATAACAAGGTCCGCGAGGCAATGCACGCCGCGTTTCTCTATCACGCCATTGCCGCCGGCATGGACATGGGCATCGTCAATGCCGGCATGCTCGAGGTTTACGAAGAGATCGAGCCGGAGCTGAAGACGCTCGTCGAAGACGTGTTGCTCAATCGCCGCCCTGACGGGACCGAGCGCCTCGTCGAATTTGGTGAAAAATTGAAGGCCACGGGCGCTCATACGGCGTCACAAGGCGAAGCCAAGGCCGAGGAATGGCGCAACGAGACAGTCGAGCAGCGTCTTTCTCACGCGCTCGTCAAAGGCATTGATGCATATATCGAAGCCGACACCGAAGAAGCGCGCGTTAAGCTGGGCCGTCCGCTCGCCGTGATCGAAGGTCCCCTCATGGACGGAATGGGCGTCGTCGGCGATCTCTTCGGCGCTGGAAAAATGTTTTTGCCGCAAGTCGTGAAATCTGCGCGCGTGATGAAAAAAGCCGTCGCGTATCTGACGCCCTTCATGGAAGTCGAAAAGGCTTCATTGGCCGCGGCAGGCAAAGCTGTAAAAACGCAAGGCAAAATCGTCCTCGCCACGGTCAAAGGCGACGTGCACGACATCGGCAAAAATATCGTGGGCGTCGTGCTCGCCTGCAACAACTACGAAGTGATTGATATGGGCGTGATGGTCCCCTGCGAAAAAATCCTCGAGCGTGCCAAAGAAGTCCGCGCGGATATCATTGGCCTCAGCGGTCTAATTACACCTTCGCTCGACGAAATGGTTCACGTTGCGCGCGAAATGGAGCGCATGGAATTCAAAGTGCCTCTGCTCATCGGCGGCGCAACGACGAGCCGCGCGCATACCGCAGTAAAAATCGCGCCTAACTACAGCGAGCCGGTGATCCACGTGGTCGACGCAAGCCGCGCCGTGCCCGTCGCAACAAGTCTGCTCAGCGACGAAGGCAAGCCGGCATTCGTCGCACAGCATCGCGCCGAATATGAAGCCGTTCGCAGGACGCTCTCCGCTCCGCGCCAGCATCTTGTCTCGCTCCAGGAGGCTCGCGGGCGCCGCACTCCCATCGAATGGCGTGCGGAAGACATTTCATCGCCTTCGTTCACGGGCGTACGCGTGCTCAATAATTTCTCGCTTGCCACGCTTCGCGATTTTATCGATTGGACGCCCTTCTTCCACACCTGGGGACTCAAAGGCGTTTACCCGCGCATCCTCGAACACGAAATCCACGGCGCTCAGGCGCGCCAGATTTTCACCGAGGGAAACGATCTGCTCGATAAGATCGTCGAAAACAATCTCATCACGGCGCGCGGTGTGTACGGACTATTCCCCGCGAATGCGGTCTGCGATGACGTCGAGCTCTACGCAGATGAGGCGCGCACCAAACTCAGCGACAAGTTTTATTTCCTGCGACAGCAGGCTCACAAAGAAGGCAATGAGCCTTGCCGCTCCCTCGTGGACTTCGTCGCGCCCAAGGACACACGGCTCCCCGATCACATCGGCGCTTTTGCCGTCACCAGCGGCATCGGCCTCAAAGAACTCTGCGATCGCTTCCGCGCGCAAAATGACGATTACAACGCCATCATGGCCGAAGCCCTCGCCGACCGTCTCGCCGAAGCGTTCGCAGAATGCCTCCATAAACGCGTTCGCGAGGAATGGGGCTACGGCTGCCGCGAAGATTTAAGTCACGAAGATTTGATTCACGAAAAATATCGCGGCATTCGTCCAGCGCCAGGCTACCCGGCGTGCCCCGATCACACCGAAAAGGGCACAATCTGGCGCCTGCTCGATGTCGAGAAAAACACAGGAATCCAGGTAACCGAATCCTTCGCGATGTGGCCGGGCTCGAGCGTCAGCGGCCTCTACATCGCGCATCCCCAATCGCGCTATTTCACCCTCGGCAAAATCGGCCGCGACCAGGTCGCCGACTACGCCCAGCGCAAAGGCTTCTCCGTCAGCGAAACCGAACGCTGGCTCAGCCCCAATCTGAACTACGACCCTGCCGCGTGACCGCCATCTCTTAAAGTTACTCCCAGGAAACGGCCACGGCGAAATTGCCCGTAGAACGAACCCGAGTTGCGAAAATACGTATATCCGCCCCATGGACCTTCCAAAGCACATTCCGCAGCTGGACGTGCTCCGCGGGATAGCCGTGCTAACCGTCATCGGTTACCACGGACTGCACCTGATTCCACATCTCCATTTGAATGTCGTCCTCGGGACGGGTTATGTCGGCGTCGATTTGTTCTTCGTGTTATCCGGATTCCTCATCACGGGAATTCTCGTAAGGACAAAAGACTCGCCGAACTATTTCAGGAACTTTTACGCGAGGCGTGCTCTAAGAATCTGGCCCGTATACTACCTGCTGCTTCTTTTTACGTTTATTGCACTTCCCCTAATTCATCCGCAATCCACGGCAGTTATTTTCGCGAAGTCGCACCCCTGGGAGTCGTACCCTTTTTTTCTGCAAAACTTCGCAGTGACCGGAAATTCGTTCGGCACACTAACCGCAACCTGGTCGCTGGCAATTGAAGAGCAGTTCTATCTGGTGTGGCCTCTAGTAATTTTTCTCGCGCCGCCACGTCTTTTAAAGCCAATTGCCGTAGGAGCGCTGTTTTTGTCAGTGGCGGCAAGATGGTCGGTGCAGTACGGCCTGATACCGTCCGTCATAATCTACACAAACACTCTCACCAGATTGGACGGCCTGGCATTGGGTGCGCTGCTTGCCTTATGGATTCCGCAAGCACGCAAGACGACAGTGAGGCTTGTGGCGATGATCGGGCTCTTATTGACAACGCCGATTGCGCTCGCGCTCGGTTACATGCACCCAGGCCATTGGAGTTTTTTCGCTGTGGTGTCGGCGTGCTTCGCGTGCCTGCTTCTTCTGGCTATTCAGATTGATGTGCTCTCGAAACTCCGATTTTTGCGATACACCGGCAAAATCAGCTATTGCTTGTATCTTGTTCACGTCCCGGTATTCATGTTGGCGGAGATGTCGACGGTGCGTCGCCTTGCGCCTTTCCGGCCCGGCACGGCCGGCGACGCGATCCTCTTTCTCGCCTCTATTCTCGTGTGCTACGGAATCGCTGCTGCCTCTTGGACATTCCTCGAGAGCAAATTCCTGCGGCTGAAAGACCGTTTCAACTACACAGCGAGCTTTTCCAGCCCAACGCGATCCGGCCGGATATTGGTTTCCTAGCCTCCCTGTTCAACAAACCCGTGCTTAGGCGCCGATCCATCCTATGGCGATGGTATCTTCGCCGCGGCCTCATTCGAAGGCCCGCTGCTGCCGCCCGAGTCAACAGCCTCCACGGTGTAGTAGTAGCCCGTCCCCGGCGTCACACTCGCATCCGTGAACGTCAGCGCCGAAAGCGGTGACGTATTAATCGGCGTCGTTCCTTCGACTCCGGAAGCCGTTCCGCGGAACACGTTGTAGGTCACTCCGCTTGTCGGGCTCGCATCCCATGTCAGCACCACCGAATGCATTCCGGTTCCCGACAAAGCTACGTTCGCAGGAGAGTTCGTCGCATTGCTCGTGACGCTCACGCTTCCGCTTACGGCACCTCCCGATATTGGCGCGAATGAAACCGTAAGCAGCACCGATTGCCCCGGCATTAACACAGTTCCATTGATGACGCCGCTCGCGCTGAGTCCCGCGCCGGTCACGCTTACGCCCGAAATCGTGACGTTGGAATTGCCCGCATTTTTCACCGTCGTCGTCAGTTGTTTGCTGCTCTGGTCCATCACATTGCCGAATGCGAGGCTCGTCGGACTCGCGCTGAGCAGCAAACTCGTCGCTTGACCCGTTCCCGAAAGGCTGATCGTCAGCGGCGACGGTGTGCCGCTCGTCGTGAGCGTGATCGAGCCGCTTACTGTGCTCGCCGACGTCGGCGCAAACGTCGCATTGAAAGTCATTCTGCCGCCCGGCGCAATCGTCGTCGACGTGCTCAGCCCGGTTTGCCCAAAGCCGGCTCCCGTCACGCTGATTTGCGAGAACGTGAGTGTGTTGGCTCCGCTATTCGTCAGAGTGATCGGCTGCGAATTGGTCGTTCCTTCCGCCACCGTTCCGAAAGTCACGCTCGATGGATTGGCGGAAATCTGCGCCGGGGAGCTTACGGTCAGCGCAAGTTTCGCGATTCCTGTGCCGCTTCCGTTTGTCGCACTCAGGCTCACGCTGAAATTGCCGGCGCTCGTTGGCGTGCCGGAAATAAGTCCGCTCGCCGTACTGATCGCAAGCCCGCCGGGAAGCCCGGAAGCACTGTAGCTGCTTGGCGAATTCGTTGCTTTAATTTGATACGTGAATGCCGTTCCGACAAATGCGCTGCCCGTAGTCGCGCTGGTAATCACCGGCGAGGCAGCAATCGCTAACGTCGTTGCCGTCGCAGTGTTCGAAGACGAACTGCTCGTTCCCTGCGCACTCACCGACCGGACGCGATAATCATAAACAGTCGAAGCGGACAAACCACTATCCTGATATGACGTGCTGCTGCCGCTCACGGAAGCGACCTGGACAAAACTCCGGCAGCTTGTGCCCTCGCATCGCCAGACGCTGTAGCTTGCCACGGTCACTCCTCTTTGCGGAGCCGACCACTTTAGGCTCACTTGCGTCGAACTCGTTGCGGCAGCCGCCAAATTGCTGGGCGGGTAGATGCGGCTAGTTCGCGCAAAAATCGCAGGGCATGCCGTCGCCGCGATGACACCCAATAGCGCGATGCACGCAAAACGTTGCTTGATTTGTTTCGATTTCGCGTGGCTGTCTGCAGAATTTTCGCGTTCTGTTGCCCGTTCTCTTTCCTTCACTGCGTTACGGACACACTTCTCCCTCAGCATAGGACCCGACATAAGGCCTCCGCATTGCTTCTGGTTTTTTGGCCGGGGGCTGAAGCCGCGCTGGATCCTGAGGAATAGGGGGAAGAGGAACGCCCAGCGTGCCCATTAAGCCGCAACAATGCGAGCGGCTCAACTGAACCGAGGGTGGGATTTGGGTCAAAGTCAGAGACAGGGCGAGGTACAGGCAGCTACAACAATTCAGATGTGCCGTAGGTGCCGCAGCTTAATTTCAAAGATTGGAGAATCGCGGAAGAGGACCAATCGGCAACTTGAAGTTGATTATCAACATTTATTGCCATTCGTATAGCCGATTGGTCCGAACAAGTTTTTACCTGCGACATCTCTTCTTCATCTTCAATTCGAGGGCTGAGGAATTGAAATCGTGATCGGTATTGCAGGCAGTTGCGCGATCGTTCCATTGCTCATCACCGAAAGCCCCGATAACTGGAACGTTGCGGTTCCCGGCATTATATCGACGTGGTTTCCGTACGCATCCTGCAGGCGAAGGCCAAGCGCGGTGGCAGTCGCGGACGGAGCCGTGCTAAGAGCCGACACCACCGCATACATCGCGTTGCACTGTTGAGCATAAGGAGCCGGAGACGGCAATTCGCCTGGCCAGGTTCCAAACGTCCAGCTGACATGCTCGGACACGGATGTCGAGGACCCCTGATTGCAATACCAATTCTGCACCGTCTCCGTTCCAGAGGCTGTATCGGAGTTCTTCGCCAGCCAATAAGTTAGGCCTCCCGTTAATGCGCAGTTCGACAGAGTGATCGAAACCGTTCCGGACTTTGCCGCGACTGGGCCGCCCGAACAGATCGCAGCACCGGAGGGAACCGTCGCCTGCCCCGGCTGACCGGAAGCGTCGGGATAAATTGCAACCGAGACGTTGCCCGATACACCTGAACCAAGCATCACATTCATGCTGCTCACCGCATAACCCGCGGCGCTTCCGGGCTGCATCGGCGTCAATTCGATGGTATTGCTCGGCACTGCAAGCTGATTGCTGCCGCCCGTCTGCCCTTCCCACAAAGACTGCGCCGCCACAATTCCGGCAATGCCGACCACCAAAACCAATACAAGCGGAAACACTCTTCTCTTTAGCACTGGGTTGTCCTCTTCTGTTTTTGTCTTGGCGGTGTCCAGGGGAAGTGAACACGTGCTGCTTGGAAGTGAACGGTAAACACTCGCCGCGCGTAGAGGAAACTACGAGAGAAACTAATCCGTGTCAATTTGTACTCAGAACCAGTAGTGCTTTGTACTCAGAACCAGTCACGCGCACTGTTCTAAGAACAGGTCCGCTTTTCTGTAAGACAACGCTTACGCTGTTCGTTTCATCTCAGCCGACTTAGCGCGGAAATTCTCTCGATGCCTTACGGCTCAGACCGAGAGCCGCACTGGTGCAACACCGTGGCGCAGGGGAATTTCTGATTTCAAGAACACGCGCTTTACCACGCCGAGTTGACGCAATACCGGCAGCACCAGAGCGCGAAACAATGGCGACCGAAACGGCGGAGGAGGATTTGTTGCGAGCATCTGCAGACGCTGCGATTCCGCAATCTCGGGTTCGCGCTCCGCTTGAATCCGCCGCGCTGCTTCATCGAACGCGTCGATCTTTCCTGATTCGCACGCTGGAACGAGATGGTTCGCTGCAACAATCGCATCACGCAAAGCCAGATTGATTCCCTGCGCGCGGACTGGTGACATAGGATGAGCCGCGTCTCCCAGAAGCAGCGCCCGCGAAACCGACCACAGTGGACAACGGCCGAAAAGTACCTTGAAAGTGGTCGCTTCCGGAACCTGCGTCGCACTCTCGCGAAAAAACGATTTGTACGGCTCGCCCGTTATTGCCCCGAGCATATCGAGCAGCTGTTCCTTCGGAGTCGATGAAAGCAACGACGCTTCATTAATGGGAACACTCAAGCCGACGCGAAGCCGATTGTCCCAAGATGGATACAGAATCGCCATTCGATCCCCGCGGCTAAAGCTTTGAAACCGCGGATCGCGTATTTGCCAAGGCGGCATAGGGCTCGAAAACCACGCAACGTCAAATGGAAACGGAGAGCGCTCTAATTTAAGACCAAGCCGCGAACGCACAAGAGAACCGCGACCGTCGGCTCCGACGATAACGTCTCCGCGCACCACACTTGGTCCATTATCAGATTGCACTTCTGCCTCTACGCTGCGGTC
>DATEGW010000083.1:0-13527 GCA_035279845.1 Candidatus Acidiferrales bacterium
GAGCGATCCTTCGCTTGCGCCTGCGTTCACGATGAAGGATCTCGCAGGCGAGACAATCACCACGTCAGCGTTTCCCGGCAAAGTGGTTTTGCTGAGTTTCTGGGCCACGTGGTGCCCGCCGTGCCGCCTGGAAATTCCTGAACTGATCGACTTGCAGAAGCGCTACAAAGACAAGCTCCAGATCATCGGCATCTCGATGGACGACACCGATACGCCCGCCGAAGTAAAGCACGTGCACGACGTGGCTATGGAACTCGGCATCAATTATCCGGTGATTCTGGCGGACCAGAAGCTAATCGACGAGTACGGCGGCGTGCCCGCTTTGCCGACGACGTTCGTACTGAACACAAATGGGCGCGTCGTGCAGAAGCACACGGGCCTTTACGACGAAGACGGTTTCGACACGGAAGTTCGCCTGCTGGCAAATTTGCCCGTGAATGCGAAAGTTGAGAACTTCGAAGATACGGGACAGATTTTCCTTCAAAATGCGGCTAAGGCGACCGAACTGCCGGGTGTGGACTTTGCCGGCCTCACGCCGGAAAAGAAACGGGCGGCTCTGAAGCGCATGAATGCCGAAAATTGCACGTGCGGGTGCGGGCTGACCGTTGCAGAATGCCGCGTGAACGACACCGAATGCGACGTCAGCAAAGGTCTTGCCGCGAAAATCGTGAAAGAAGTAAAACAAGGCTCGCCAGGCGCGCAGAAGACAGTGAAAACCACAGCAACACAGTAGCTAACCAACGCACAAAATTTTGGATTTACGATCTTCGGGCCTTGAGTGCCACGAAAATCGCTAAGGCACCCGTGATGAATGCATACGGCGCAAAGACCGGGGCGTTGAAATAGTTCGGGTATTCCAGCTTGCCCGTGAGCAAAAGACCGCCGCTCAGGCTCATGATTGCGATTCCCATCAGCACCAACAAACCTCGTGCTTTTGGCGACCAAGGCCTACGTTTTGAATTTCGCCGCCTCATGACCTCACTAGAATAACGCGCTTGCTACGGGTTAGGCGTGTGCGGGATGACGGTCGGAATCCGCACCAGTGGAGGCGCGACAACGGCGGTGGGATTCAGCAGCACAAGGTCGACGCGGCGATTCTGCGCGCGGCCTTCGGGCGTGTCATTAGAGGCGATCGGGTAATACTCACCGTAGCCGGAAGCGGAAAGCCGGTTGGGCGCGATGCTGTATTGCGCGATAAAGAGCTTGATCATTTGAGTGGCGCGCGCCGTCGAAAGCTCCCAATTCGAGTCGAAGCGAGCGGTGTGAATGGGAACATTGTCCGTGTGGCCTTCGATGCGAATGTGAACCGGATACGGACGGATGACGCCGATGAAATGCGCGATAGTAGAAAGTGTATCGGGACGGATGACGGCCGAACCGCTATCGAAGAAGCCCGCTTCTTTCAGGCTCACGACGATGCCCTCGCGCGTGGGGCTCACCGTGATTGTATGTTTTTTGATTTCGGGAGAGAGCGCGGATTCGAGCTGGCTTTGGAGATCGTTCATTAGTTCGCGAGCCGGAGCGTTGGTGAGCTGGCCCTGCGGCGAACTCACAAGGCGGCCCATGGCATCATTGCGTTCGGCATTTTCGACGATCTGCACGTTTGAGAACGGCATCGGCTCGGAGTCGAGGAGCGCCGGCTTGCTATTTGACGCCTGAAAGATTCCCATCTGCTGAAACGCGACTTGGATAGCTAAGGCCAATTGACCGACGCGGCGTTTATCGACTTGCGCCGACGAGTAGAGGACGACAAAGAATGCAAAAAGCAGCGTGATGAAGTCCGCGTAAGATACAAGCCAACGCTCGTGGTTGCCGTGCTCTTGCTTTTTTTTCTTTCTCATCGTTTACCCTTCTCGCTTTGCCGCGCTTCGCTAATAAAGCTGAGAAGTTTTGTCTCAACCATTCGAGGATTCGAGCCTTCGAGAATGGAAATTACGCCCTCAAGAATAATTTCGTGGCGAAGTTGCTCTTCGCGATTGCGGATTTTCAGTTTTCCCGCCGACGGCAGAAAAAACAGGTTGGCGGACGCCACTCCATAGATCGTGGCAACGAATGCTACGGCGATACCGCGACCGACTTCATTGATGTCGTTGAGATGCTGCATCACCTGAATGAGGCCGAGCACGGCGCCGATGATGCCGATTGTCGGTGAAAACCCGCCTGCCGATTCGAAAACGCGCGGGATGTTCTCATCGCGGTCGGCGCGATTTTCCAGGTCGAGTTCCATGATGTTGCGAAGCTCGGCGGGCTCGGTGCCGTCGACTGCGAGCATCAGCGTTTTTTTCCAGAAAGGTTCCCGGATCGTTTCCACTTCGCTATCGAGAGAGACGATGCCGTCCTTGCGCGCCTTCTGTGCGTAACGCACAAGTTCTTTCACAACCACGCCAGGGTCCTCGCCGCGCTCGAAGAAGACGTGCGCAAGACTGGCGAATGCCGCCGTGACAACCGAAAGCGGGAATTGCACCATGACCGCCCCGAGCGTTCCACCAAAGACGATCAGCGCCGCAGTCGGCTGTAGAATCTGACCGATCTTCCCGCCTTCGAGAGCGAGACCCAGCAGGATTCCGCCGATTGCCAAGACAATTCCGCCAAAGCTTCCCTTGTCCACGCAAAAACTCTCTTTCAGGCTTTCGTGCCGCCGCCAGATTTGTCGTGCGGCGTACCAACGCAACTCTCACCGGGCAAGCTTTTATCGAATACCACCGTCGGCGCCACGCGCCGGTAAAAGCGGTCGTGAAATTCGCCGATTCGTTTCAACACTTCACTCACAGACTCGCGCACGACCAGTTTTTCGCCCGTAATCAGGGTGATGACCGTGTCGGGAGCCTTCTCGATGAACTTGATTAGGTCCGCGTTGACAACGAGCGTTTGGCTATTCAAGCGAGTGAGATGAATCATATGCACCTCCGCTTGCAGCAAGGTTCGGCGTAATCCTCCGCTGCGACACACGAAGACCCTCTTGTTGCCTATCGGCACAATCACGCGGGATTGCAGCCGCTAAACGCGTGTAAAAGTAATTTTTAGCGCACGCTTTTTGGCAGGCGTTTTGGCACGCGCTTTGCAGACCAAGACAACTCGTTACGTCGGGCGCGACGCCAGACTCCTCTTTCGGCAATTCTTGCCGATTAAGCAGGAAGGAAATGCCTAAACAGGAAGCGCCGGCGCCCAGGCGAGAACAAACATGCCAATGCTTGCTCTATCGATGATTGTGAACAACGCCGCCGCCGATTTGCCCGAATGTCTCGGAAGCGTTGCGGGAGTTGTCGACGAGATTGTGGTTGCGGACAGCGGTTCCAGCGACGAATCGATCGAGATTGCGCGGAGGAGCGGCGCGAAGACGTTATCGATCCCCTGGGAAAACGACTATGCGAAGGCGAGAAATCTTTCGCTGGCGCAAGTGACGTCCGATTGGGTGCTGATGCTGGATGCAGACGAGAGGCTCGATCCTGACGCGCAGCAAAAGTTGCCTGCACTTCTTGCGAACCGGAGCGTCGCCGGGTATCAGGTGACCATCCGCAACTATGTGGCAGACGCGAGCAAGAAGATATGGGACCGGCCTTCGCACCCGAATGACGGCTCGTACGCTCCATCGAGGTCCTATCCTGCATATATCGATCATGAAAACGTCCGCCTTTTTCGCCGCGACCCGGAGATTTATTTCGTTGGGCGCGTTCACGAGACGGTCGGTTGGCGAATCAAGGACACGGGACGGAAGTTGGGCACTGCCGACTTTTGCATTCACCATTTCGGCATGGTGCGCGGCGAAGATATTTTACGAAAAAAGATTCTTTTTTACCGCGATCTCGGCCAGCAGAAGATTGCCGAATCGCCGCAGAATGCGCAGGCGCATTTTGAGGTCGGCGTCGTGGAGCTCGAGAATTTGGGAAATCCGTCTGCCGCTCTTCCCTATTTCGAACGAGCATGCGAGTTAAATGATCGCTTCGGAGTGGCTTGGTTTTTTGCGGGCAAGACGCAATTCGCGCTCGGCCAATATGCACCGGCCCTGCGTTCGTTGCGCAAAGCAGAATCAAGCGGTCACACCACCCCCGAGTGCGCCGAACTCATCGGCGACACACACTATAATCTTGGACATTACGAAGCGGCGGCTTGCGCATATCGCCGCGCGTGCAAACGCGATTCAGCGAATGCGTCTCTGGAAAGCAAGCTCGGCCTCGCCGAAGCGCGAAACGGAAACACCACGTCCGGCCTTCGTAAGCTGCGGCACGCAATCGGGATGAGTCCTACTCTGCCTGATTTGTACGATCGCCTTATCACCGTGGAGGTGTGGCTCGGAAATCTCACATCAGCCGCCGACGAGGCGGAACGCAAACTCCGCGCCGTTCCCTCTCGCCCAGAGGACTTTCTCCGCGCCGCCAGCATTCGCGCCAAACTCGACGATTGGCAGCAAGCGGCCGCTCTGTTGCGCCAGGGCCTCGTGAAGCACCCCGAATCGGAACACCTTCGCGCCAGGCTGTCCAAAATTGAAACGCCAAACGAGCCCACAACCATGATTTCTGTTCAAAAAGTAACAACGGAGGAGAAAATCACGATCGCGGATCGTCCGCGCGATTAAAGGCTTCTGAGCATAGGCCGATTTGCTGGGTGACATCACAATAACCGTTCGAAGATCGATTCGCCTTCGGCATGGGGGAACAGCCAGCCGGTGAGAAAGGCAACGGGCAGAGAACGGTTACTACAGTTGACTTCGGAGTAGTTCAATGGCTCTCAGCGTTCTGAACAACATTCCTTCGCTCGTTGCACAAAATCAACTTGGCATCACGCAAAGCAGTTTGCAGAAGACACTCTTTCAGCTTTCTTCCGGCTCGCGAATCAACACTGGGGCGGACGACGCCGCCGGTCTTGCGATTGCAAACGGGCTGCAGGCGAATATCACGGCGCTTACTCAGTCCGTGGCGAACGCAAATGATGGCGTCGGCAGCCTACAGGTCGCCGACGGCGCTCTCGGACAGGTAACGAACCTTCTGAACCGCGCCGTTACGTTAGGCACGGAAGCAGCGACGGGAACGGTCTCTTCCTCACAGCGCGCCGCTTTGGACGCCGAGTATCAGCAAATCCGGGCCGAAATCGACAACATTGGCACGAACACCACATTTAACGGCGCTGCGGTTTTCGGCAACGGCGCAACGTCAATCTTCCTGAGCGACTCGACCACATCGGGAACCACGACGATCGCCGTGAATACCGTCACGTTGACCACCGCGAGCCTCGGTGTTAGCGGGAACCTGACTACATCCGCTCTCGCACAAACCGAATTGACGGCGATCAACTCGGCCATTAGCACGGTTGCATCGGATCGCGGCACCATCGGCGCCGGCATCAACCGCCTCCAGGCGGCATCGAACGTGTTCAATGTGCAGATTCAAAACCTGACGACAGCGGAGGATCAGATCACGGCGGCCGATATTCCAACGGTCGTGGGGAACCTGTCAAAATTCTCGATTCTCGAACAGACAGGAATCTCCGCCCTGGCGCAGGCCAACGCGCAACAGCAGCAGGTGTTAAATTTGCTTCACTAATTCGCAATGAAGTGGGCGAGCGCTCCTTGACGGGGGCGCTCTTCACTGATTCTGTGAGACAGAGGAATGAGCGATATTCTCCTTCTTAACTTAACCGCCCGGGCCGCATTCGCCGTCATGCCGCACGTCGCTACTCCCTTGAGGATTGCATGAGCAGCACTTCCAGTATTGGCTCATCGCTAATTGCGGGCTCGCAATCTACTTCGTCGAGCGGAGGGCTAGGGTCAGGGATTGACATCAGTACGCTCGTAGCGGCTTCGATGGCAAACCAGACTGCCGAACTGCAGCAGATGCAGAACCAGCAGTCGGCTCTTACGACTCAGCAGAACGCGCTGAGCAGCTTCAACTCGGACATTCAGGCGCTTTCAGACGCCGCCTTTTCATTGACAGACCCAGCCGGGCCTCTGACCAGCATTTCCGCAAGCTCGTCAGACCCCGCGATTCTCACTGCATCCGCGGTCTCCGGAGCTGCCACCGGCAATACGGCAATCGTGGTGAATAATTTGGCAACGACATCGTCGGCCTATTCGGACGCCGTGGCGACAAGTTCCACGCCGATTGCCACCGGTACGCTGCAAATTCAGATCGGAACGAATACGCCTGCCACAATCGCTGTCGACAACACAAATAACACTCTCGATGGGCTGGCACAAACGATCAACAACGCGAACATTGGAGTGACGGCTAGCGTCATTAATGACGCGAACGGCGCGCGGCTCGCAATTGTCAGCAATACAACCGGCGCGCCCGGCGATCTAACGCTGACTCCTTCTAGCGGCGAGATTGGGTTCACAAAGGCGGTTGCGGGCGTGAACGCATCGCTTGAGGTGAACGGCATTCCGATATCGAGCACCAGCAATACGGTTACGGGCGTAATTCCCGGCGAAACGCTGAATTTGAACTCCGCCGATCCGAACACAACCGTGACGCTCACGACGGCGGCGAATGTCTCCCAGCAGGAGACGACCATCAACAATTTCGTGAGCGCCTATAACAAAGTTATCGGCGACCTAAATACGCAATTTCAGGTGAATGCGACCACGAATCAGGCGGGCCCGCTTCAGGCAGACAGCACGTTGGCGCTGGCGCAGATTCAAATTCTCTCGACCGTCTCTTTTGCAATGATCGGGAACGGCGGCATTAACAGCCTGGCCGATCTTGGCGTTTCGATGAACAACGACGGCACGCTGTCGGTGAATAGCGCGACGCTGCAGGGCGCTCTGCAGGCAAACCCTTCGGCAGTGCAGTCGTTCTTTAACTCACAAGCCACCGGCAGCTTCGGCAGCAACCTCTATAATCAGATCAATTTTATCGCCGATCCAATTTCGGGCTCCGTCTCGCAAGACATGGCGGGTATGCAGCAATCCCAAACGGCCCTCTCACAACAAATCTCAGATTTCCAGGGACAGCTTAGCGTGACTCAACAGCAACTCACGACGGAGTACGATCAGGTTGATGTAACGCTTCAGGAATTGCCTCTGCTGCTGCAGCAGATAAATCAACAATTGGCGTCTCTACCATGACAATGAAGGACCCGGCACGAATGTATCGAGAGTCGGCCGTCCGAGGCGCAAGCCCCATCGGCCTGATCGTAATTCTGTATGAAGAGATAGTCCGTTCGATTCGAAAGGCAAAGCGGGCATTCGATGCGGGCGATATTGAAGCGCGCGGCAGGGCCTTGACCCATGCAATCGAGGTGATCGGCTATCTTCAGTCGATTCTGAATTTCGAAAGAGGCGGCGATGTGGCGCGCAACCTCTCCGATTTCTACAACTTTATGCGCGGCAAGCTCTTCGAGACACACATCAAGCCGACGCATGAAGATCTTGAAACGATGGCCAACGAATTCGCCAAGCTGGCCGTCGCATGGCAGCAGGCCGAGCGTTCGCTAGCAGAGACGAACGCAGTAGAGGGTAAAGCCGAGCGGAGCGCTTCGCTTCAAGACGCGGCTCATCGTGCAATGAAGCTCGTCAGTACGCTGGAACCCACCTTCGCGGGCATGGAGCGCTAGTTGGATCGAGATCCGCTGGTAAGGCTGCGAGAGGCGCGCGTCTGGATGGCCCAGTGGCTGGAGGTAGCCCGCAAACTACCCGATCCAAGTGCGCATCCGCCTGAGACGGTGCCGGAGCTGGCTTCTCGGATTGAATCGGTTGGTTTTGCCTTACGCAGCGCTTCTTCGGGACTCGCAGTAACAGACGAGTGGAAGCGTGAAATCGCGGCGTACACCGATGTTCTGCGCGAACTTCGCGCACGATTGAGCAACTTCGAAATGACTCTGCGCATTCGCCAAAATCAAAGGCGCGGCGCGCAAGGCAGTCTCAGCGCCGTTCGTTCCTGGTCTGACCTCGCCAAAAGTATCGGCTAAGAAACCGCACAACTGCTGCGATTAGAGAGTCGGTTCCTTTCCGTTCGACGAGTCTAATTCAGTACGAACATGTATAACCCGGTCGCTCCCGTTGCGAGCACGTGCTGTTTGCCGTCCAGCAAAAACGTCTCCACCGGGCTCGATAGAGCGCCGATGTCCGCGTGCCAGAGCGCCTTGCCTGTGGCCGCCTCAAGCGCCTCGATACCGCCGCCATTCGAAAGGAACAGTACTCCTCCCGCAGTCGACGTTTCCCCCACGGAGCCTCCAGTCAACTCATGGCGCCATTTCACTTTGCCCGTCTTGTAATCGATGGCGGCGAGATCGGTTCCATAAGAGAAGCTGGCGCCTCCGCTGATTCCTCCCAAGCCCATCGAGCCGCGGGGATCCGGCTCCATCAGATAGTCGATATGGAGCCCGTTTGTCTCATGCACGTAAAACAAACCTGTCTGCGGGGAGAAGGTCGGCGGCGGATAGTTCGTCACATCGCTATTAACCAGCGATCCGGCGATCGTGGCGTCTTTATTGGGGTTGCGTATCACTTCCCCCCGGGAGTTCAGTTTGGGTTGGGCATCCGGATCGACGTCCGACGCGTAATTATTCACCAGACCTATTTTGCGGGTGATGAGATGTTCGCCTGTCGTCCGGTCGAGGACATAGAAATAGCCGTTCCGTGTGGCCATCATCACCAGCTTGCGCATGCGGCCGTTGAACGGCAAGTCGGCGATGATCGGCGTCTGTGTCGAATCCCAGTCGTGCGTGTCATGCGGCGACGTCTGGAAATACCAGGCGATCTTGCCGGTATCGACGTTGACCGCGAGCAGGCAAGAAGTATAGAGATTGTCGCCATCGCCGCGCCCTTGCGTATAGGCCGGGGTGGGGTTTCCGGTACCGAACATATAAAGGTGCGTCTCCGGATCGTAGGAACCGGGAATCCAGGACGTACCGCCGCCGTGTTGCGCGGCGGAAAGCGTTGGCCAGGTCTTGACCGTAGGGTCGTCCGCTGTCTGCGCTGTGGAATACATTCTCCACTGCTCATCGCCGGTTTCCGGATCAAGAGACTTGATGTAGGCAGGCTCATCCGTATCGTTGCCGGTGCCAACGATCACGTGATCGCCGATCACCATCGGAGCGTTCGATGAGAAATACTGCATCTCAAAGGGCGCGATTTCCTTCTTCCATACTTCGGCGCCGGTCGTCGCATTGAGGGCCACGACCCAGTCGTCATGCAGCTCGAAGAAAATGAGGTTGTGCCACATGCTCGGGCCGCGCGTTCCCGTAGTGGTGCCGCCACGGTACTTCCAGTAGTAGTGCCACAGGACCGATCCGTCGCGCGCGTCGATTGCATAGACGTCGTTCTGCGACGCTCCGTAGAGAATCCCGTTTACAAACAGGACGCCGCCGCCGAAACGTGTCGGGCCGCAGCTATTGACCGTTCCGTCGCCGAAGCCACCCACGATAATCGGCGCCGCACTGGCACCAAAACCGCCGCGGCCGCGTCCCCCTCTCCCGCCGCCTAATGTCTCATCCGCAGCGGCCTCGCCCTTTCCGTCCGGACCGCAGGCTGTGGTGATGCCGGTATTCACCCACCGCAAGCTCAGATTCTTGACCGTCGTGGTGTTGATCTCGGTAAGCGCGCTGTACCGCTTGCCTGTGTTGTCGCCGGAGTAAGACGGCCACTGATCCTTAAGAGGCTTGAGAAGCGAGGCCGGGTCAAGACCTCCATTGTTCTGTGCCAGCAGGAACATCGGCGCCGCAAGCAGAGCTGCGATGAAAAATAGTTTCTTCATTTTCTTCTTGCTCCTCTACTTGATGGTCGCCAGATAGGCCGTAATGTCGTGCATGTTTTTGTTATCGGGATCGTCGAGCAGGAGCACCATCTTCTTATGCGCCGCCTGCGGATCCTGCACATCCACTTTTGGAACTCCGTTATCGATCGGGATTGACCTGCGTGTGCCGTCGGCAAGCGTCAGGACGACAAGGAAATCATCCTTGTTGACGAGTTTGCCTTCGATTTTCTCACCGTTCGGCATAGTGACCGTCGTCTGCGCGCCGGTCGCTCCCCCACCGCGCCCGAAGAAACCACCGCCGGTACTGCTGCCGCCGACCCACGTATTCTGCAGAGTGCGCGGATCGGGGTATTTTGTGGCAATTCCAGCCAGATCGCCCGTCACCGAGTGGCAACTCGAGCAGAGCCTCGTGAAGGCTGCTTGTCCCGCCACCGGATCGCCCACAAGGATGTTGTACGTCAGTCCCACTGGATTTCTTCCCGGAGGGCTGCCCTGGCCACCCATCGTGGCCTGAATGCTGTGGATGTATGCGGCAATAGCAGAAGTATCGTCCTGGGGCAGATTGATCGGCGGATTATGTTTCGCAACTGCGGCCGCGACCATTTCTCCCTGCTTATCCATCAGCGTCTCGGCCGATTGCAGCAGGTTGGGACCATTCTTTTCCAGAACCCCGCGCATGTCAGGCGCATGGCACGAAGAGCATTGCGCATCGTATAGGGACTTGCCGCGCGCGAGCACGTCTTCAGGAGCGAGTTGACGGGTGTATTGCGGAAAACCTCCGCGGCGCCCAGGACCAGCTTGACCTCCGCCGCGTCCACCACGACCACCTCGAGCTGAGGGCACTGCGGGTTGTGTCTGTCCCTCAGGCTGAGCCGGTTCCTGCGCGATCACACAAACGGCTGCGCCAAACAACAGAGCTGCACTGAGACATACCGCTAGCTTTCGAATCGCCAAGCCTCACCTCCAAATCTCGCTGCTGATGTGAACGCGGGAATTTACCATTGTGTTGTGACAACTGCAAGCACGCTCTCGGATAACCTTGTTCTAGCAATGTGGCTGAATGCAGCGAGGGGTCGTCTCGCCACTTCGTGACCATGTGGAACTTAGTGAACAATTTGGCCGCTGAGCCGACCGCAATCTTGCACTAACTGCGCTAAACTCAACCCGATCGCTTCCCTTCTTGGACGACTACGCGATGACTGATTCTGTCGAAACACGTCCGGCACCCGATATCGCGCAGAAAAACGTGACCAGCCGTTCGACCGTTGCTGCCACTTATCATGAACCGGAACCGCCGGCGGACTGGCGACGCGGCTTCTGGAGCCTGATCGTCACCCAGTTCCAGACCGGATTCAACGATAACGGCCTGAAATACCTTGTCATCTATATCATCGTCGCGATGAATCTGCCGCAGGCGGTTCGCGACCGGTTCGTTTTTCTTGCCGGGTTTCTCTTCGCGGCGCCATTCATTCTCTTCTCCATGACAGGCGGATATTTCGCCGATCGATTCAGCAAACGAACAGTCACCATCGGTACGAAACTCTTCGAACTTGGAGTGATGGCTTTTTTCATCGTCGCGCTCGCATTGCGAAATATTCCGCTTGAGTGCGCCGGGATTTTTTTAATCAGCATCGAAGGGGCGATCTTCGGGCCTTCGAAATACGGGTTGCTGCCGGAGTTGCTGCCGGAAACAAAGCTCTCATGGGGCAACGGAATCATTGAATTCGGCACCTTTCTCGCGGGAATTGGCGGAGTCGCCGCCTCCGGCTTTCTTGCCGAGCACTTCGCCACGCACGAAGCCGTAGCGGGTTTTATCCTGCTTGGCTGCTCCTGCGTAGGCTTGATCACAAGCCTGGGCATTTCCAGAATTCCCGCTGCCAATCCGACGCGACCTTTTCGCAAAAATCCGTTCGGCGATTTCGCCGATCAATGGAAAATTATTCGAGCGGACCGCGTCCTCGGATGGGCCGTTCTCGGCAACACATACCTGTTTTTCCTCGCCGCGCTGCTTCAACTTGTGATCGTGATCTATGGGCATGACGCTCTCCGAATCGACGAGCAACACATCAGCTATCTGCAAGCGGCAATCGCAGTCGGCATCGGCGTCGGAAGCATCGCGGCAGGTTATCTCTCCGGCGGCAAAATCGAATACGGACTGATTCCCATCGGCGCGATCGGCATGACGGTCTTCAGCGCCTTTTTGTATTTCCCGGTAAAATCTCTCTGGGTCGCCGGCACCCATCTCGCGCTGCTCGGATTCTTTGGAGGAATGTTTGCCGTTCCGCTGAACGCGTTGATCCAGCACAGGCCGCGGCCCGAACAGAAGGGCGGCGTGATTGCCGCGGCGAACCTCGTGTCGTTCATCGGAATCGCCTTCTCGTCCGTTGCTTATCTGGGCTTCACCCGATTGCTGCATCAGTCTTCGCGAGAAATGTTTTTGGATGGCGCGATTCTCACGCTGCTGACGACCGGATATTCCATGTACCTGCTTCCCGATTCGCTGGTTCGATTGATCGTCTGGTGCGTCACGCACACGATTTACCGGCTGCACGTCCGTGGCAGGGAAAACGTCCCGCAAACGGGCGGTGCACTGCTCGTAGCGAATCACATGTCGTTTGTGGATGCGCTTTTCCTGATCGCATCCATCGAGCGTCCGATCCGCTTTCTGATCTTTAAGGACTTTTATGAGCTGCCGTTCGTAAAACCCTTTCTGAAGATCATTCGAGCTATTCCCATCTCTTCCCAGCAGCGCCCGCGCGAACTGCTGCACTCGTTGCGCGAAGCATCGAATGCGATCCGCGGTGGCGAACTTGTGTGCATTTTTGCGGAAGGACAGATCACGCGCATAGGACAAATGCTTCCCTTCCAGCGCGGCATGGAGCGCATCATGAAAAACGTGGATGCGCCCGTGATTCCAGTGAATCTGGATGGCGTCTGGGGCAGCATCTTCAGCTTTGAAGGCGGAAAATTCCTTTGGAAGTTCCCGCGGGCACTTCGCTACCCAGTCTCAGTAAGTTATGGAACGCCAATGCCGTCGACCGCGTCTCCATTCGAAGTGCGTAAGGCTGTTCAGCGGTTACAGACAGAAGCATTCGCGGACCGCCGCGCGCGAATGCACACGCCGCATCGTTCGTTGATCCGCACCGCGCATCGCCACCCATTTCTTTTCGCGATGGGAGATAAGCGCAGGCCGCGAATGAAGTGGGGCGGCGTCCTGCTCAGTTCCATTTTTCTGGCTCGCCGCTTAAGGAAAGTATGGGACGGACAGGAGATGGTCGGCATTCTTTTGCCGCCCTCGATTCCGGGCGCGCTGGTGAACTATGCAGCGACGCTCGCGGGCAAGATCCCCGTCAATCTCAACTACACGCTGTCTGACGAAGCGCTCGCATCATGCGT
Organism: Candidatus Acidiferrales bacterium; assembly: GCA_035279845.1. Lineage (GTDB taxonomy): Bacteria > Acidobacteriota > Terriglobia > Acidiferrales > UBA7541 > Palsa-295. The sequence goes on from DATEGW010000083.1 coordinate 13,086, forward strand.
GGCTCAATGCAACATTCAGACCGTGATTACCACGAAGCTTTTGCTCGACAAAATTCCGCTGCACGTTCCGGGCAAAACGCTCCTGATCGAAGAAGCCGCAGCGCATTCGGGCTTCGGCGAGCGCCTCGCCGCGTTGTTTCTATGGTTCCTCCCCGGTGCGCTCATCGAGCGAGCCGTCGCAAAAAAGACCACGCCGCTCGATGGCACGGCGACGATCATCTTTTCCAGCGGAAGCACGGGTGAACCTAAAGGCGTCGTCCTCTCGCACTACAACATAGCGACAAATATCGAGCAGGCCGGCCAGACGTTCATGTTCGACAATGATGACCGGATTCTTGGCGTGCTGCCGTTCTTCCATTCGTTCGGATTTACGGTGACGCTCTGGCTTCCGGCCGTTTACGGCGCGGGCGTCGCGTTCCATCCGAGCCCGATTGACCTTGCC
>DATEGW010000084.1:0-11150 GCA_035279845.1 Candidatus Acidiferrales bacterium
GCTCTCGGCGTGGTCTATGCGATTCGCGCCTACATCGTGCATCATTTCGGCGTAGAGGCCAGCTTGGGTTCGATTGTCAAGTACAACGGGGCCGATCAGGTCGTGCTCTTCGGCGCCCGATACATCCTGTTAAAAATTGCCGTCATTGTCGCGACGCTCGGAATGCTCGCGGTCGACGTATTCCACCGCTCCCGGCAGCATGCCGCTTGGAAGATTTACTTCATTCCCTTGCAACTGTATTTCATCATCGAGTTCGCGGTGCAAATGCTTCCTAGTGGCGTAACGATTGCAAACAATTTGGCTGCGATCGCGATTCTTACCGAGCGGCTAACCTCCGTAGCGGCGGTGCTCGCAATATGCGTGCTGGCGGCGATGCTGCCGAGCCGTTGGCATTTGGTGGTGACGGCTGCGATTGCGGTCGTCTTTTTCGCTTTCGTTTATCAGGACACCGGCATAATCAACCGCATGGAGACTGAAGCCGAGCAGCTGGTGCATTCGTTGCCGCGAAACTCCCGCGTGCTGGCGACGATTTTTCCGCTGCCCGATTCACGCGTGCTCATTCAACACATGATCGATCGCGCGTGCATCGGCTATTGCTTCAGCTACGGAAATTACGAGCCTGGAACCGGCCTATTTCGGGTGCGAGGCGACGAAGGCGGCCCTTACAACATGGGCGATTACGGTGAAGCCGTCGATATGGAAGAGGGGCACTACATTGTGCAGCCGCAGGATCTGCCCGCCTACCAGGTTTACCAGTGCACGAAAAGCGGCACACAATTGTGCCTCGCGCCCTTAAACGCCGGCGAAGAGAACGACTCGATGGGCGTCTACGGCCGCAATTGAAACCACGTCCACTCTGATCGGCGGCACATCCCGCTCAAAAGAACGCAATCGCCATCTCTGAACGCGCGCTGTCAATACCTCGTTGGTCCGGCCCACACTGCCTGTCGGATTTCGGACCGTGGCGCTACGTCGCGCGCATAACTCATATTGACATTCGATACGTCAAAGATGTAGCTTCATCCCGATCCTAATATTGAATGCCTATAGGAGGACGCCAAGCCGTGAATCCCGAACAAACGAATGTCTTGCAAGGCACGCTCGACCTCATGATCTTGAAGGCGCTCGCCCTCGAAGAGATGCATGGCCTCGGCATCTCGCGCCGTATCGAGCAAATCACCAAAGGAACTTTCCAGGTAAAACCTGGCTCGCTTTTCCCCGCGTTGCACCGTATGGAAGAAGCGGGCTGGCTGACCGCCGCCTGGGGCGAATCGGAAAACAATCGTCGCGCCAAATACTACAAACTTACAAGAACTGGTCGCCGCCAACTCGGAACCGAAACTGAACGCTGGAGCCGTATAGCCCTCGCCATCGCGCGGGCACTCGAGGCCTCCTGACAAGAGCGAGCGTTTTTCGTAGAAGCCGTCATTGCATTTGTTTTGCCGTTGTAGCGGCCGCGTTTTGGGCGGGCGCTTGTACTGTCGATGAGTGTCAGGCATCTCGGGTCGGCGCATTTCCGACCTGAGGCCTTTCCGAAAATGCTGCCGAGCTGTAAACATCGCAGCGGGAGCCACACCATGCCACTCGTTTCGCGAATAGTCAGCTTCGCTCGCAACCTCCTCCAAACACGTGAACGCGACAACGACCTCGACAACGAAATCCGCTCCCAACTCGAATTGCTCACCGACCAAAAAATCAAAGAAGGCCTGTCGGCAGACGAAGCCCGTCGCGCCGCAAAGATCGAATTGGGCGGCGTAGAACAACTCAAAGAACAAGTCCGCGCCGTCCGTACAGGCGCCTGGCTCGATTCCCTCTTCCATGACATCCGCTTCGCCCTGCGCATGCTTCGCAAAAATCCCGGCTTCACCGTCGTCGCCGTCCTCACCTTAGCTCTGGGTATCGGCGCAAATGGAGCAATCTTCAGCGTCGTTAATTCCGTGCTACTGCACCCGCTTGCCTACAAAAATCCCGATCGGCTCGTTACAATCCTGCATTACGGCACCAGCCCGATCTCGCCCGCCAACTATCTCGATTATCGTCATCAGAGCACCTCGTATGAAGACATGGGCGCCGCCGAATATTGGTCGCCAAATCTCACCGGCGTGCAATCGCCCGAACACCTGCTCGGCCTTCACGTCACGCAAAACATGTTCCCGCTGCTTGGCGTTCGCCCCGCGCTCGGCCGCCTCTTCGTTCAAGGTGAAGACACCGCAGGCAACGATCACGAAGTTATCCTCAGTTACGGCCTCTGGCAGCGCCGCTTCTCCGGCGATGAGAGTGCGCTCGGCAAATCGGTCGTCCTCGACGGTATCCCTTACACAATTGTCGGCGTGATGCCGCCCGACTTCCATTTCGCGCCCTTCTGGGCCACGCACTCCGAGCTCTGGGCGCCGCTTTCTCTGGAAGCACGTGCTCAAAGCCGCGGCGGCAACAGCCTTCGCCTCTTCGCGCGACTCAAGTCGGGGGTCACGCTTACTCAGGCCCGCGCCGAAATGGCCACGATCACCGCGCGCCTCGAAAAAATGTATCCCGGCACGAATACGGACATCGTCATTACGCCACTCAAGGAAAAGGTTGTCGGCAATATCGAAACGCCCCTGCTCGTTTTGATTGGAGCCGTCGGCTTCGTTTTGCTGATTGCCTGCGCCAATGTCGCGCACATGCTGCTCGCTCGCGCCGCGGCACGGCAAAAAGAACTCGCTGTCCGCACGGCTCTCGGAGCGCGCCGCTCTCGCGTCATTCGTCAGGTGCTCACCGAAAATCTTTTACTGGCAGCCATGGCCGGCTCGGTCGGCCTCGTCCTCGCCTATGCGGGAACGCGTGCACTCATCGCGCTGAGCCCCGCCGACATTCCTCGCGTCGAAACCGTTTCCATCGATTCTGGCGTGGTCATATTTTTGCTTCTCATCACGATTCTCACGAGCATCGCCTTCGGCCTTGTGCCCGCGCTGCGAGCCTCGCGCGTGAATCTCACCGACACACTGAAGGAAAATAGCCGCGGCTCAAGCGAGGGCATCGAGCGCAACCGTTTGCGCAACATTCTCGTCGTCTCGGAATTCGCGCTTGCGCTCACACTCCTGATCGGAGCCGGACTGATGATACGAAGCTTTGTCGCGCTGGAATCTGTCGATCCAGGCTTCAATCCGCACAACGTGCTGTCGATGATCGTGCCCGTCGCGGGCTCCAGGGAAGCCGATTCCGGCCGTCGCCCCATTTTTTATCGGCAAATGATCGAGCGCGTTCGCGCGGTTCCTGGAGTCGAGTCGGCTGCCGGTATCAATCATCTTCCGATCGCCGGCGATCTTTGGGACAGAACCTTCCTCATTGAAGGCCGGCCCACGCCCGCCCCGACCGATCTTCCAGATGCCGTCTATCGCGTCGCCACGCCGGGCTATTTCCACACAATGGGCATTCGTCTCTTGCAAGGGCGCGACATCTCGGATGCGGATACTGCCGGCGCATCGCCCATCGTCGTGATCAACCAAACCATGGCGCACACATTTTGGCCGAACCGGAATCCGCTTGGTCAACGCATCGCCTTCACGGGCGACAAGAACCCCACTTGGATGACTGTAATCGGCGTCGTGAAAGATCCGATGTTGCATGATTGGACCGGGAAGCCGTACCCCGAGCTGTATGTCGCCGCTTTTCAAGACCAAGCCTTCCTCGGGATCACCGGAACGCACGCGGACTACATAACACTCGTCGTACGCACCGCGGGCGATCCCGCCGCGCTCACGTCTTCCGTGAAAAGCGCCATTTGGTCGGTCGACGGCGACCTGCCGATCTCCAACGTCCTCACCATGGACAGCGTCATCGCGGAAGCCAACGCGCAGCCGCGTTTTGAGATGTTGCTGCTCGGTGTATTTGCAGCCGTTGCGTTGGCGCTGGCCGCCGTTGGAATTTACGGAGTGATCAGCTATTCGGTCGCGCGGCGCACGCACGAGATCGGCATACGCATTTCGCTCGGCGCCAGCCGCAAAGATGTTCTTCTGCTCATCATTCGCCAGGGTTTGGTCTTGGCGCTCGTCGGCTCCGCGGTGGGCCTTGTAAGCGCGTTCATGCTCGCGCGGCTGATGACGAAGCTGCTCTACGGCGTTGCGCCCACCGACCCGGTAACGTTCGCGGGCGTCGCCACACTACTAGTCGCGGTCGCTCTGCTCGCCTGCTACATCCCGGCCCGCCGCGCGATGCGCATCGACCCGGCAAGCGCCATGCGCTGCGAATAACGGGTTTGTTTTGTAACGGCCGCCTCGAATTGCAGGCGGACAGCTTTTGCTTCGTTTTTTCTGGATTTGAGTTTGGATGTGGAGGATGTGGATTTTGAAGTGGAAGTGGAAGTGGAAGTGGAAGTAGATGTGGATTTTGTAGGGGCCGACTCGCTTTTCAGTCGGGCGCTTTTTGCCGTGGCCCGCGGATTTTGCGGGCGCTTCTCGGTGGGTCTTTGCGGTTCTGTCTTTGCCGTTGTTGCTGTTGCAGTGGCCCGCCTTTTGCGCGGGCCTTGGATTGTCATCCAGAGGGCACGCCTTAGGCCTAAAGATTCCAGTCGAATATATCTCGCATCGGCGAGGACCTCATGCGGAGGAAAACAGAATGACGATCAGATCATCGTTTGCTAGAACCAAGAACCTCGCGTCGCTGTTTTATCCGAGTGCCGTAGGCACGGCACAACTTAGCCCCACCCGGAAGGGTGGGGCTAACGCCCAAAATATATCGAGCGCCGTAGGTGCGACACAACCCTCAAATCGAGGAGCCAAACCATGCCATTCTTTCCGCGCATAGTCAGCTTCACACGCAATCTCTTCCGCAAGAGCGAGCGCGATGCCGACCTAGACAACGAAATCCGCTCCCAACTCGATTTGCTCACGGACGCAAAAATTAAAGAAGGCCTCCCGCCAGACGAGGCCCGCCGCGCCGCCAAAATCGAACTAGGCGGCCTCGAACAACTCAAAGAACAAGTCCGCGCAGTTCGCACAGGCGCCTGGCTCGATTCCCTCCTCCAAGACATCCGCTTCGCTCTTCGCATGCTCCGCAAAAATCCCGGCTTCACCGTCGTCGCCATCCTCACCCTAGCCCTCGGCATCGGCGCCAATACCGCCATCTTCAGCGTCATTAATGCGCTAATGCTACGTACCCTGCCCGTTCGTGATCCACAGCAACTTGTCGTCATCGGAAATCCCATCCACATTCACTCGTGGTCCAACGGCACTCCGCGTGCGGATATTTTTTCGTACCCCCTTTATGGGCAGGTGAGTGATTCCAACAAGGTGTTTTCCTCGGTACTGGCTAGCTCACACATCGACACTCTGCAAATCAGGATTGAAAGAGGCGCGGAAAAAGTCAGGGGAAGATTGGTCACGGGCAATTATTTCCAGACGCTCGGGGTCGAGCCTTTGCTCGGCAGAATGTTCACGGGTGCGGACGATCAGGCTCCTGGAAGCGATCCATTCGTCGTTATTAGTTACGCGTATTGGCGAGACCGCTTTGAGGGCAATCTATCGGCAATCGGCCGCACGGTACAGTTGAACAATTATCCATTCACGATCATCGGCGTCGGGCCACCCGGATTTTCGGGCGAAGTAGTGGACGACCACACGGAACTTTGGGTTCCCATGATGATGGAGCCACAGCTTTTACCTGGACGCGATTTCCTGCAGACGCCGGACATCTCGACGTTGCTCCTAATGGGTCGGCTTCGTCCCGGCGTCTCACTCCAGCAAGCGCGAGAGAACGTGGAAGGTGTCGTAAAGCAGGCACTCACCGAAACACTTTCGGCTCGGCTCACCGCGGACGATCGCGGCGCAATGCGTACGATGAAATTCGACGTAGAGGTTTCTCCCGGCGCGCGTGGGCTCTCTCGCCTGCGCGAGCAATTTTCAATGCCTTTGCTTCTGTTAATGGCCCTCGTGGGAGTTGTGTTGCTCGTGGCTTGCGTCAACGTCGCAAACCTGATGTTGGCGCGTTCCGCCACGCGCCGGCGTGAGTTTGCCGTGCGAGTGGCTCTAGGCGCCGGTCCGGCCAGAATCGTTCGCCAGGTGCTAACAGAGGCGATGTTGCTCGCGGTGCTGGGCGGGGCTTTGGCCTTGTTGATCGCGCGTTGGGGATCCACTGCGCTTGTCGGGGTAGCCAGCCGCAATAGCACAGAAGCGCTGAATCTTGGTCTCGACTGGCGGGTTCTCGCTTTTACCGCTGCCGTTTGTTTGGTCGGAGGCCTGCTTTTTGGCTTTGCGCCTGCGCTTCAGTTCCTCAAGCCCGGCCTGGACCATGCTCTGAAAGAGGGTAACCGAGGCACGAGCGTCGGCTTGGGCCGCACGGGCCGAATCCTCATCAGCTCGCAAATTGCACTAGGGATGCTTGTCCTAATGGCTGCGGGCCTGCTCGTCCGCAGTCTGCAAAAACTACAAGATGTGGACCTTGGCTACAGCCGAGACTACTTGGTGCTGGCAAGAATAGACCTGGTCACGAGCGGCTATGAAGGACCGGAAATCCTGAACGAAACCCGCGAATTGCTCAATGGCTTGGCAACTATCCCCGGAGTCCGCAGCGTGACAGCCTCCTCGAATGGCCTCTTCAGCGGCGACGAATCGAGCGACGACGTGCGCGTCGCGGGTTTCAACCCCGCGAATAAGGCGGATCTGCACACAGGCGACGATGAGGTTGGCCCCAACTATTTCAGTACTGTCGGAGTGCCAATCGTGATGGGACGCGAAATCAACGAGCAGGATTTTCAAACCGGTGCCCGCGTCGCCGTCGTGAACGAATCGTTCGCCAAATTCTATTTTCGCGACCGGAACCCACTGGGTCAGCAGGTCTATATCGCGTTGGGTCACCCCGCCCCGCCCTACGAGATCGTCGGCGTCGCCCGCGACGTTCACGATCACAGCGTGCGCGAGTCGGTCCGCCGGCGCTTCTATGCACCTATGAGCAGTGCGGCCTTCGACGATGAAGGCGCACCAAACATCGAAGTGAGAGCCGTAGGCAATCCCCGCTCACTGATTACTAGCGTAAGAACGAAAATTCAGGCGCTCGCCCCGAGAGCAATCATTGACAGCATCGAAACCGGCGACAATCTCGTCACCGATTCGCTAAATTCGCAAGTGCTGGTGGCAAAACTTTCAGCTTTCTTTGGAGCGCTCGTTCTCCTGCTGTTGTGTGTAGGGCTTTACGGCGTCCTTTCTTATCGTGTCGCCGAGCGCACCCGGGAAATCGGGATTCGTATGGCTCTCGGCGCCAGGCGGCGAGATGTCCTGCGGATGGTCGTCCGGGATGTGTTCCTCATGTTAGCCGTCGGTACGGCGGCTGGCATTGCTGGCGGGATTGCCACAACTCGATTGTTCCAATCCATGCTATACGGGATCGGCTCCGCGGACCCGGTCTCAATCGCCGCAGCGATCGGCACTCTCGTAATAACGTCCCTGATCGCTGCCCTTGTTCCGGCCCGACGCGCCATGCGCATCGATCCCGTGTCCGCTATGCGGTGCGAATAAACAGCTTGCGCTTCGCCATGAGTGATTGAAGCTGCTTGCTGTACTGCGCAAAAGCCGTTAACCGGATTTAAGGTGCCAAACGCGCCATTTCTGGCATTTTATGGCTCCTTAAGGGCATTTTAAGGCGCCGGATGCGTCAATAGAGTTGACGCTCAAGCTGGCACTTATTTTTGCTCACAAGACGAAGCAAGCTGCCGACGTTTTTCATGCTGCGAAACACCTTTTCCGAAGCGTGAATTAGCGCCACGTGTTATCATCCCGCCTCAATTTGTGAAAACGTAAGCCCTTAGCACCGGAGGAACCGGGATGGCGGAGCAAGCAACTTTCACTGCATCAGGCGGCATTCCCCTGTCGATCAGGCTTCGCCTGAGCCTCATGATGTTTTTGAATTACGTGATTTGGGGCGCGTGGTACGTCACGATCGATACGTATCTCACGACTACCCTTCACTTTACGGGGACCCAAGCCGGAGCAATCTTCGGCACCACGGCCCTGGCAAGCATGATCTCGCCATTCTTTGTGGGCCTCATCGCCGATAGGTTCTTTGCCTCCGAACGCGTGCTCGCACTTCTGCATCTGATCGGCGCCGTTCTGCTCTTCTACGTGACTCGCGTCAGTTCGTTCTCCGCAGTCTACGGCCTGATGTTCGCCTATTGCCTGTGTTACTTCCCCACCATCGCGCTAACGAATTCCATCGCTCTTCAGCACATGTCCAATGCTGGACGCGACTTCCCGCTGATACGCGTGTTCGGCACCTTTGGATGGATCGGCATCGGCATCACCATCAGCATTCTGGCCGTTGAAAAATCCGCTTCGCAGTTTCTGATCGCGGCGGCGGCGTCAATTGTCATGGCCCTCTTCAGCCTCACGCTTCCCCACACTCCGCCTAAAGGCAGGGGCAAAGAGATTCGCGTCCGCGATATCCTCGGGCTGGACGCGCTCGTCATGTTTAAGCGGCCGGCGTTTGCGGTTTTCGCAGCCGCCTCGGTTCTCGCGTGCATTCCCCTGACCTTCTATTTTTCTTTCACAAACGACTATTTGAACGAACTGCACTGGCAGAACGCGGCCGGGAAGATGGCGCTGGGTCAGGTATCGGAAGTCGGCATGATGTTACTGATGCCGTTTCTTCTCAGGCGCATGACCGTGCGCAACATTCTGATTGTGGGAATGCTTGCATGGACGATCCGCTACACGCTGCTGGCTTACGGGAATGTGGGCCCTTTGGTGTGGATGTTTTACATCGCGATCCTCTTGCATGGCGTGTGCTTCGATTTCTTCTTCGTTACCGGGCAGCTCTACACGGATCAGGAGGCACCGCCGCATTTGCGTAGCGCTGCACAGGGCATAATTACTTTCCTGACGTATGGAGTAGGAATGTTTATCGGCGCGGTAAGTTCGGGGGTGACGATCGACTACTTCTCGCACACGGTCGGTGGCGTGGTAACGAGAAATTGGAGTTCTTTTTGGCTGAGCTCGGCAGCGAGCGCTTTTGTCGTCCTGCTGCTAATCGCCATTTTCTTCCGCAGCCGCTCGCGCATCAAGGCGGGCTAGCCACTCGGGCTACCGAAGTCGATTGCTTGCCGTGAAAAGCCGAGCGAAATGGGTTATAGCCACGACGCGAGCTTTGTGTCCCGCGCAATGATTGTCGCATCGCGTTCAGGGCCCGTGCTGATCATGCCGATTTCGACCTGCAGCGCGTCAGAAATGAAATTAAGATAATCGCGCGCGGCCACAGGAAGATCTTTCACTTCACGCGCGTTTGGCGTCGGCTGCTGCCAACCGGGCAGCGTGTGATAGACAGGCTCGACTTCCGAAAGGACTTCGATTTCTGGCGGCATCTCTTTTATCGGTGAGCCTTTGTACTTGTAACCTGTACATACTTTAATTTCAGATTGCGAATCGAAGACGTCCAGTTTCGTAACGACCAGCGAATCGATGCCATTGAGCATTTTCGCATAACGCAACACCGGCAGGTCGAGCCAGCCACAGCGCCGTGGGCGCCCCGTTACGGCGCCAAATTCGTTGCCTCGTGCGCGGACGGCTTCTGCGTCACCATCGAGCATCTCCGTTGGAAATGGTCCGCTGCCGACTCGCGTTGTATAAGCCTTCGTCACGCCAACGACACCGGTGATTCGCGTGGGGCCCACGCCGAGACCCGTCGTTGCTCCACCCGAAATCGCGTTGGATGAAGTGACGAACGGATAAGTGCCATGATCGATGTCCAGCATCGTCCCCTGCGCACCCTCAAAGAGGACCGTTTCTCCCGCATCCAGGGCGCTGTTCAGCAATGCTGTTGTGTCCGCGATGAGACCGCGAATGTGAGCCGCGATCTCGATTGTCTGTTCGAAGAGGCCGGCAGTCTCAAGCTTATGTCCGTAAGAGGCGGCGCTGATCGCGTCCTTTTCCGCGATTACGCGCTCGAGCTTTTCGCGAAAGCGGGTAGCGTTGAGGAGATCGCATACTCGGATGCCGCGGCGCGCTGCTTTATCTTCGTATGCAGGGCCGATGCCGCGCGATGTGGTTCCGATGGCTGCGGCACCGCGCGCCGATTCGGCCGCACGATCCATTTCGCGATGGTACGGAAAAATCACATGGGCCCGTTTGCTGAGGAAAAGCCGTCCGCGCACGTCAATGCCGCTTTTCTTGAGGTTTTCCAGCTCGCCGACGAGGGCCGCCAGATCGACAACCGTACCGGCACCGATGATCGCCTTTTTCCCTGGCCGAAGAATGCCGCTCGGAATCAATTGAAGAATGAATTTGTTGCCGTTGAAAATTACCGTGTGGCCGGCGTTATGGCCTCCGGCGTAACGCGCCGTGTAGTCAAAGGAAGATGCCAAATAATCGACGACTTTGCCTTTACCCTCGTCACCCCATTGCGCGCCGACGATCGATACCGCTTTCGTCCGAACCTTTTCAGCCACTCGAATCTCCGCTGGGCCGCACTTGGCCCGCACCGTCTCTCAACCTGAACATGTACAGGAGGGCAATTCCTCAAGCGCCAAACAGCAATCTTATGACGTGGCCAGATTCAAGGCAAGCAATTCGCGGAGGCCCGAGCGAATTTCGGTGGCCAGACTTATGAATGCAACGTCACCATATCCGTGTATGTCCGTTCACGTGATCTTCAGAAAGCATCAAGTACAATGCGCGGCGTACATCGGCAAAGACGAAGAGGGAGTTCACATGAAGAGTCCGAATTTGGGAATACTGGGCATAGCCGCCGCCGTGCTTGTTACAAGCGCTATCTCGTCCGCAGCGGAGAGCGGATACCATTTACTGAAGACGTATAAGTTCGGCGCGGCCCCGGGCGCAAAGTCCGAATACTTCGACTACGTCACAGTCGATTCTGCGGCTCGCCGCGTTTATCTCGGGCGCGGAACGGCCGTGCAAGTGCTCAACGCGGATACAGGCGCGAGCTTCGGCTTTATTACGGGATTTCAGCGTCAACACGGAGTCGCTGTCGCGCCGGAATTTGGTCACGGCTTCATCACAGACGGCGCCGCCGGAACGATCACGATTTTCGACTTGAAAACAATGAAGAGAATTAGCGACGTGAAGGCGCAGCCGGATGCCGATTGCATGCTTTACGATCCCGCTTCGAAATATGCGTTTTCGATGAACGGCGATAGCAATTCCTCTACCGTGGTGAACGCCAAAACGGGT
>DATEGW010000085.1:0-17135 GCA_035279845.1 Candidatus Acidiferrales bacterium
ACAGCCGCCGCTGCGTCGCGGCTGTTGCGGCGCAGAAGTTCGAGAGCCACCGCTTTCGTCACAGCAGTATTTTCGCTCGCATGTTTGGCGTTTATGCCGGCTACAACGTCCCAAGTGACGTCCGTGATGGCCTTGCCGCCCGCGACTGTCTTCGCCACGTCAATCTCGATTGGATACATACTCGCAACGTGATGCACGATGACGCCAATGGAGCGGCGGTCCGTGACTGAGGTCGCGGTATTCCATTCTGCGTCGGAAAGTCCTTCCGCAAATGCGGCCAAACTGGCGGCGCCATCCTCGAGACGCTCAGCCAGTGCCTGTGCACGACGACTCATAGAGCCTCCGGATTTGTAAGGAGTATAGGATCCGCCTGCAACACTTCCACTTCGTGTAGCGATGACTGCCAGGTGTTCGCCATGACTTTCGTTGTATTGTCGCGCGAATAGTTGTATTCGGTCCACAAGCGCACGAGTTCGCTCCGCAAACTCTCTCCGTAGATGTTGGCTATGAGTCCGAAGCCGCCTTCAATCGAGCCTTCAAACGCGGGTTTGGATTGTTCCCTGCTCGATATCGCCGCGAGGTCAAGCAAGCTGCGCGGGCCGGGCGACCGCGGCTTGCTTCAGCGCGTTAACATGACCGATTTCGAAGGCAAAGCGAAGCGCAGAGCCAAAGTCCACCTGCCCGTTTCTTGGACGTCCTGCCAGTTTGCTCGGCTCGCCCGATGAAGTAAATTCCACATTCCGCTGTAGACGGGTGAAACATGGGCGATTTCAGTTCTTGGTTACAGGACAATTGGTACGAATTCGGAACGCTTCTGGCCGAGTTTGCTTTCGTGGCCGGGTGCGCCTGGTTTGCCGCCAACGTCCTCAGGACAGTCCAGGCGCTTCAGGATCAAATCAGCGGACTGCTTAAGTTTTTATTGACGCCAACCGTGCCGCGATCTTTCGTGAGCCCTTCCGACAAGGAGGCCCTGGCAGAAGGCATTTCGTCGTGGCTCGCGCCATCGGAAAAGTCCACAAGCAAACCGGAGCCTTTACCGAGCCGCCCGAATCGATTTGCTCTCGCTTCTTCCCACGTGATGCTCTGGATGCAAGGGCCGATGAGTTCGCCAGCCGCTCCTTGGCGTCGAATTGCAAAGTGGCTACAGGCCCCGATGTAATTCGTCAGTCCCGCACTTATCCGGCCTGCTCTGACAGATTCTTGATATGAATCAGCACCCGCATATGAATGCGGTGGATGATGGATTGCGACCACATCGTCCAGTACGTCTCCGGCCACAGGCCGTGTTGATACCACGTAGTTCCTTCCAGTAACGTGTGGCCGTTTGGCAATGGTGTCAATAAGAACTGGCCCTGCTTCGAAATAAAATATCCGTGAAGATGCCGCGGCATGATTTTGCCATAAGGGCTCCACTCGTTCAGCGGCGCGGGATTTTGCGCGACGGAGAAACGTAGCAGGTGCGGTTCGTCCCAAACTTTAATCGGCTCCACAAAGGGGCCGGTGGAAAATTCACAATAGCGCACGGCTCCGGGGCCAGTGCCCTCAATATGCGCGCGGATCGGATATGCGATACCCGTCTTGAAATACCATTCCGTGGGAACCGGCAATTCCGAGAACGCGACAACATTTTTCCAGACGCGCTCGGGGGGCGCTGCAATTTCAATCGAGGAGTGAACCTGAAAAACATGCGGCTTTGCCGTCGCGTCGAATCCCAATCCTCCAATGCTGAGAGGCAAAAGCAGCAGTAGTGCAGTGCATTCGGCGACGATTTGCTTATGCGTTAAGGTAAACGCAATCCACCCGCCCAATGCGCCCAGCGGCAGCGCGAGAGGAATAGCCATTCCGATGCAGATGAGCCCCTCGAACCCGAAGGCCAAGAATCCGACGCTGGCGATTAGGTCTGCCGTCATGCCCACTATGACGGCCTTTGATGCGCTTTTCGGCCTCATCACCAAAACAGCGAGTGCGCCGAGCGCAGAAGGCAATGCAAGGAATAGAGTGAACCCGTAAGTTCCGGTCCGAATCATCAATGTCGCTAAACCGATCAGCATCAGCCCTAGAATGAATGCGGCGATCATACGTTTGGCGGTCGTCATGGCGTCTCCTCCTATGCATGCTTTACCGTTTCAATCAGCTGAATCACGACTTTGCATAAGGGTCTCGTTAGCGGCAGGCCCGCAATTTTCAGAAGCGTGGCGACGATGTTTGCCCCAAGAGCCAGAACGCGATTCGTGCGCCGCTGCTCGGCGGAATCGTCTGTAACCCAGAAATAGATCACGCCCATCTGGAACATCCAGAGCGCGTCGGGCATATGAGTTTGAAGATCCTTCGGCAGGCGAAGGCGGCACTTCTCCAGTACCTTTTGAAACCACGCGGCGTCCGTTTCGCGGATTGACTTGTTGTTGGCCGCAAAGGGAGAGAGCGGGTGCGCGGGATCGGCTCCATTTTTCAGTAGTGCGCGGAGAATGGTGCGGTAAGGCGCGAAGTAGTCAAGCTTCGCCTGGATGAGCGCTTTCAGGCTCTCTTCCAGATTTCCCGGCGCATTCCCCACGGCGTCCGCGATGCGCGGCTGCATCTCGTCGCACGAACGCTGATAGAAGGCGAGAACGATGGCATCTTTCGAAGGGTAGTAATAGTAGGCCGCCCCGGTAGCGACTTCAGCAGCTGCGGCGATGTCGCGCATCGTCGCTTCGTCAAAGCCCTTGGTGCGGAAGAGATAGAGCGCCGCTTCGAGAATCTTGCGCTCCGTGATCTCGGATTTCGGGGAGGCCTTAGTAGTGCGTTCTGTTTTGAACATGTTCAAATACTAGCGAGCCGCATCTGGCGTGTCAAGTGCATTTTTGAACATGTTCAATGCTGGCAGGTCTGCAAACACTGCACGTTTTTCGTGCTTCCGTGCCTCTTGCTTCCTTGTTGCCCTTTATTGCCGCCGTTAAGGTGCTGGATTGGGCTCGGCAGGTGCAGGTCCTGCCGGTGAGGTTTGTGGCCCAGCTGGAACGGCGGGAGCCAATTCCATTTGCGGCGTGCCCGGCGCTGATCCTATTTCTGGATGGTCCTGGAGATACTGCTCGATGGGCTCGTTACGAAGCGTGAAGTGGAATCCTCGTTGCGTATTGACGTCGATGGTTTTCTGCAGATCCAGGTTATCGAAGGGAATCGTGTGCTCGACGGACTTATCGCCTTCCGTCATCGTGAAATGCAGTTCGTTGTTCACCACCCAGTAGTCGGTCACGTCGTAGACGGTGCCGTCCTTCAGATAAAGTTCAACAAGTTCGCGCTGCGGCCCGCTATACAGATAGAGCGGCTGATACGCCGGAACGTCGTATGGCCGCGGTTCATAGTTGTTAGAGCCGGAAGGGTAGCTTCCAAAACCATATCCCAGGCCATATCCGAGCCCGTATCCATAGAATGGCGTGGTGTTGCAGCCCAAATACCACACGGAAAAGGGCCCGCAGCCTTGCCACCAAAGCGCGTTCCACCCGTTCAATCCCGCACCCAGGCCAAAGAACAACGGCGGCTGTCCAAAAATTACGGGATAGCTAAAAATCGGAGCGACGGGACGAATGAGTGTCGGTCGGGGGAGAGGAAGCCTCTTGGGCGGAATCATTTGCGGACGAACACCCGGCGTCCTAAATCCCGGCACTGGCCGCCACGGCGTCGCTGGCATGGGCATCGCGCGCGGCGCCACAGGAGTTGCAGGTCTCAGTGGCGGAGTCACCGTAATCGGCCGCGGTGGTTCAACAGGCCTCGGCGGCGGAGGCACCGGAGCCGGACGCGGAGCGACCGGCGCACGCTGCGCGCCCATTGGCGGCCCGCCGACGCGACCAGCGGGGAAGTGACCGGCACCGCCGCCAACGTGACCGCCGGCGCGTTGCCCGATTGCTGTCGGTACGCACGCCAGCGCCAATGCAGACGCAATCGCCAAAATTCTTTTGGGAAACGATCCGCGAAAGTTAAGGTGCCTCATCTGGTCACCTCGCTTGCGGCGGAGCTTAGGAGGATGCCGCTAAATCTAACTCGTTAGCACGAGTGTAATACATCGCGGCCCGCTCGGCTAGCCGCGCTCAAATGAACACCGCAAATGACGCCCACAGGGACGCTACGCACCAATACAATCAAGCTAGGACCCCGATGTGTGGCAAAGCCACTATTGGCTGTGTAGATGTTCACAGTTACCGCTCGCGCATCTTGCTGAGCAAGCGCAGCATTTCCATATACATCCAGACCAGCGTCACCATGATGCCGAACGCGCCGTACCATTCCATGTATTTTGCCGCGCCGGACTGAACGCCGGACTCGATAAAGCCGAAATCCAGAATCAGATTTAGTGCAGCCACGATCACAATGAAGACGCTGATGGCAATTCCCCAAGGGCCGGCGCTATTGAGAAGCGGCACGTGCCTACCGAAGAATCCCAGAACCATGTCCACGAGATACACGACGAAGATGCCTCCAGTGGCAGCGACCACGCCCATGGCGAATTTCGGAGTCGCCCGGAGGACGCGCGACGTGTACAGCATCAGCATCACAAGCGTTACGCCAAACGTAAGGCCCAATGCCTGAATCGCGATCCCGTGGTAAGCCTGATCGAGGAAAGCGGAGATCCCACCGAGCGCCAGTCCCTCGAAGATGGCATACGCGGGCGCGGTGATCGGCGCCCATTGCTGCTTGAAGACGGTGACAAGCGCGAAAATCAGGCCCAGGATCAATCCGCCCATCATCCAAAGCCCGACCGTTTCTGGTTCGGCATTAGCCAAATACCACGTCCAGGCCGCCGACGCTGACGCGAGAAAGAGCAGCAGGCCTGTCTTGTTCACCGTGCCTTGCAGCGACATCGTTTCGCCGCCAAACGCCACGGCCCCGCGGTCAAACGTTTTCGAGTTCAAAGCGGGATTGGAAGTCTTAAGAAGACTGGGCATAGCAATTCCTTTCGAGTGTTTCTATGTCGAGGATACTTCAATAGAGTACTACATTTCATTCGGTGTCGTCGTGGAGGTACGATATCGTAGGCCGAAGCGCGTTGTCAGGTTTTTGGGTCTAGACGAGCAGAAAACCGTTGCGAAATGTAATGCTCAAGCACTTTCTAATCGCGGTTGCTAGCGGGGAAAAGCTAACAAGAGCTATTGCGGAGAAGGCGTCGCGGTAAAGCCGCCGTCGGCCGCGAGTTCGGGGACATCGATGGTTCCAGTCATTTTGGCCGGCTTCGAGGTCGAATCAAGTGTCCCTTGATAAGTCGGTGTGACCGGGCCGCCTTCATACGTCGTCTTATAGGACCAAGCAACCTTTTCTCCCTCGACTGTCCCGGTAAGCGGCGCCGTGTCATTGTCGGGCGTGCCGCAGGTGCCAGTGAGGGTGTCAGCCTTCTGGGTGAAGTTGCAGACGATGACGCTGTCATAGCTGCCGATTACGATGTGAACCTGCCAACTGCCGTTGAGTGCGGGAACGTCAGCAGCGGGAGTGACAGAGGCGGCAAAGATAAATACAAAGCAGAGCGCTAGAGATTTCACGGAATGCACCTTTTAAGTGGCGACTACTCGGAAGAGATCAATGTGAAAATTAGCACAAATGATCGAGCAAGCGCAATTCGAGCCGCAGCACTTTGTTGCAAGAGGCCGCGTGCTGCGATTAGGTTGACCGCGGGTGCTGGTTCTGTAACCATGACGGAGCGAAATTTTGCGGCTGCATAAACTCGGGCGATCGGGGCCGGCAGAGTTGGTGTGAATCGATGAAACGACGGATCGACAAAGTGGCGGTATTGGGCGCGGGGACGATGGGCGCGCGGATCGCGGCGCATCTGGCGAACGCGGGCGTGCCGTGTTACCTGCTCGACATCGCGCCGCGCGAACTAAGCCCTGAAGAGCAGCGCAAGGGACTAACGCTTGAGAGTCCGGCCGTCCGCAATCGCATCGTCATGGCGGGGCTTGACGCTGCGAAAAAATCGCGGCCTGCCGCGTTTTTCACGGCAGACGCTGCGCGGCTGATCACACCGGGAAACCTGGAAGAGAATCTCGCCTGGTGCGGCGAGGTGAATTGGATCATCGAAGTTGTCGCCGAAAATCTGGAGATTAAGCGCAAGCTTCTGGAACGAGTCGAAACCGTGCGCAAGCCGGGAACGATTGTCACGTCGAATACATCGGGGCTGCCGATTCATCTCGTGGCCGAAGGGCGCTCGCAGGATTTCCAGGAAAATTGGGCCGGAACACATTTCTTCAATCCCCCGCGCTACATGAAGCTCGTCGAGCTAATTGCAAGTCCGAAAACGAAGCCGGACGTGCTTGAGACGCTCGATGAATTTTGCGACAGGCGTCTCGGCAAGGGCGTGGTTCCCGCCAAGGACACGCCGAATTTCATCGCGAATCGCATAGGAACATTCTCCATGCTGAGCGCGATCAACCAACTGACTGAGCTCGATATGACTGTAGAGGAAGTGGACGCGTGCACCGGCCCTGCGCTGGGCTGGCCAAAATCGGCGACATTTCGAACCGCGGATATTGTCGGCCTCGATGTGCTAGTCCACGTGATCCGCAATATTTATGAGAACGCCCCGGATGACGAATCCCGCGAACTCTATCGAGTGCCGCCGCTGATCGAAGAAATGATGAAGCGCGGCTGGCTGGGCGAAAAGAGCGGCAGCGGGTTTTACAAGCGCGTGAGAAGAGGAGATGAATCGGAAATTCTCACGCTCGATTGGAAAAAGATGGAGTATCGGCCGCGCGAGAAGGCGCGGTTCGCTTCGATCGAAGCAGGCAAGGCAATAGAGAGCACGCCGGCGCGGATCCGTGCGCTGCTCGGCCCGGCGCTCGAAGGCAAAGAGGGCGATAAGGCTAACAAGTTTCTTTGGAATTCGATCGGCGCAACGTGCCTTTATGCGGCACGGCGCGTGCCGGAGATCGCGGACACGGTGGTTGACGTGGATCGCGCCATGCGATGGGGATTCGCCTGGGAGTTGGGACCGTTCCAAACGTGGGATGCCGCAGGCGTCGAGCCGATGGCCAAGGCGTTCGAGCGGGAAGGCAAGCAGTTGCCGCCGATTGTGACCAAGGTGCTCGCGTCACCCGCGAAATCATTCTACGGGAGCGAAAAAGGCACGACGAGTTACTTTGATCTGGCCTCGAATGCGATGCGGCCCGTCGAAGAGCCGACAGGAATAATCATTCTGAAGTCTCTGAAGGACCGCACGCCCGTGGTGCAGGAAAATTCGGGAGCGTCGCTGATCGACCTCGGCGATGGCGTCCTCTGCTGCGAATTCCACACCAAGATGAATGCGATCGGCGGCGATATTCTCTCGATGGTCCAATCGGGAGTAAAGCGACTGGGCGCCGATTTCGACGCCATGGTAATCGGCAATCAGGCGCCGAACTTTTCCGCCGGCGCGAATTTGCTTTTGCTTTTAGTGAGCGCGCAAGAGCAAGAATGGGATGAGCTGCATTTGGCCATTCGCCAGTTCCAGGCCGCGACCATGGCAATTAAGTACGCGCGCGGTCCGGTTGTGGCGGCGCCTGGAGGCATGACGCTGGGTGGTGGCTGTGAGGTCTGCCTGCACTCGGCCCGAATCCACGCCGCTGCGGAGACGTACATTGGGCTCGTCGAGGCCGGAGTTGGGCTAATCCCTGCGGGCGGCGGGTGCAAGGAGATGTTGATTCGCGCCGCGGAGCATGCGGCGGCGGGCGAGGATCTCGATCTCTTCCATGCGCTGAAGCCGGTCTTCGAAAATATTGCGACCGCAAAGGTGTCGACGAGCGGCGAGGAAGCACGCGCACTTGGCTATTTCCGCGCGACGGACCTGATTGCGATGAATCGCGACCGGCAAATTGCGGACGCGAAGCAAACTGCGTTGGGAATGGTCCGAGCAGGGTATCGGCCGCCGATTTCCGGCCCGATTCGCGTGCTGGGTGAAGAGTTTTATGCGGCGGCCAAGCTGGCCATTCACATGATGGTGCGGGGCGGCTATGCGTCAGAACACGACGCGCTTGTGGCGCGAAAGGCGGCGTACATTTTGGCGGGAGGCGCGATCACATCGCCGCAGACAGTAAGCGAGCAATACGTACTAGATCTGGAACGCGAGGCCTTCGTCAGTCTCTGTGGAGAGATCAAGACGCAGGAGCGAATTTCGCACACACTGAAAACGGGCAAGCCGCTGAGGAATTAGCCACAAGTGAGGCAACTGTTTTAGTTGACCGGAGTTCTTAAACTCTGGCTTTTTACTCAGGCCTAAGCACTTTATACTCCTTCGCTGGCATGATCCGGCGAATGTGGTTGTTGCAGAGAAATTTTTGGGGAATGCGGCGATTCCCGTCGTTCCACTCCATTTGAAAAAATTTGTTCGGGGAGACTTGATGAGACGCGGTCCTGGTAACGAGCTAACCCTGTGCTTACGCGCCCTGGTGCTGGCGGCTGTCGCCGCATTGGCCGCGTGCGGAGGAGGCACGTACGGGAACAATGGACCGAACCCCCAGCCAGTGGGCACATCGGGGACCGTCGCGATTTATCCGCAGAACCCAAGCGTTCCAGTCGGCGGCACCGTGAATTTTCTGGCGAGCGTGCCAGGACAATCGAGCGCGACATTCAAATGGGCCGTCACAGGCAAAGGGACCATCGACCCAAGCACGGGTGTATATAAGGCTGGAACAGCGCCGGGTACTGACACCGTGAAGGTAACGTCCGGGAATTTTGCCGGAACCGTTCAAGTGACGGTGACGGCGGCTCCCATCAACGGGCTAACAATGAGTCCGGCAGCGTTTTTCGTCGAAGCGGGAAGCACGTTGCCGATCACTGCGCTTTCCGGAGGGCAGCCCGCGACCGTTACGGAGTGGGATGTGCATGGGGCCAGTGGCGGCGATAGCGTTTACGGCTTCATTGATAGCCAAGGAAATTACACGGCCCCGCTTACTCCTCCTCCGGGCGGAACCGCGACAATCACGGCGAAGACGGCGGCTGGCGCCGGCAATTCGGTAGTGACAGTCGTTTTCTCGAATGCGTCACTGAATGGGCCGTATGCGTTTTCATATTCCGGCAAGGATGCGAAGGGATTTTATGAGGCTGCAGGAAGTTTCACAGCCGATGGCGCGGGGCACATCTCGAATATGATTGAAGACGTCGTTGCCGCAGATATTGCACCCAAAGCGCCCACCACGGCTGCGACCGGGACTTTCTCCGTTGGGCCGGACGGAACGGCGCAGTCGACGATGTCGGATGGTTCCGCTTGGACGTTTGTGTTGACAGGAAACACGACCACCCTGGCCGGTAAGCCTGCGCAGCAAGCCCTGTTGACTCGTTTCGATAAGACTGCCTCAGGAAGCGGAACCATTAACCAACAGGATCCGGTCGCCGTAAATCTGCCGATGCCATTTGGACCTTATGCCTTTCAGATTTCCGAACAGGGAAGCTTCAAAACGCTTTTTGCCGCGGCGGGTAAGTTTCAGTCAAGCGGACTGATCGGCAATTCGGGATCGCTGACGCCCGGCGTATGGGACGTCAACGAGGGGGGACTGGTTCAAACGGATGACAGTTCCCTGACTGGGTCATTTACTCCGGACGCGGCAAATCCCGGCACTGGCAGAGGCACTCTGACGTTGACGACGACGCGGAGCTTGACGAAGCAAACATCGTTCGTCTTCGCGTTCTATGTGATTGATGCGACGCACCTGAAGGTAGTCGAGACAGATGGGCAGACGTTCAGCGCCGGCGACGTTTATAGCGCGCCGAACACGAACGGATTGTTTTCAAGCTCCTCGCTGAAAAAAGGTAACTATGCCTTCACGACGTCCGGCCAGAATGCAAAGGGTGCGTTTTCGCAGGGTGGCGTGTTCACGTCGACCGGAACCGGGCAAATTACAGGCGGGGAAATGGATGTGAACGCCGGTGTCGGGTCAATTTCGCTTGCATCGTCGATCACGTCAGGCACTTATTCGGTCGATCCGCAACTCGGACGAATCACCTTTTCGCTCACGTCATCCTTGGCAGGCAAAACCGTCGGCACCTGGAACTATGCCGGCTACCAAGCGTCTAATGGGGCAATGGTGATGGTGGAAACGGATAGTGTCAACGTGTTGAGTGTCGTCTCGGGCATCGCGTATCTCCAGACGAGCAACGTCGGCTTACAGGGCGGCTATGCATTGAATCTTACCGGCACAAATTCAGGGACGCAGCAAGACGTGGTTGGACAGTTTGCGGTGAGCAATACTTCAGTGTCCACGGGCACGCTGAACTTGAACACATTACCGGGTGGCGTGACGACAGGTGTTCCGATTACACAAGCGCTCGTGGTAGCGCCCGATACAAATGGAAGGGGAACGGCGACAATTAGCACCAGTTCCCAAACCTATCCGATTGCATACTATGTGATCGACCAGAATACGGCCCTCGTGATCGAATCCGACGGCGCGCGCAATGTGACCGGCGTTTTGATGCGCCAGTCCTAGCTCGACCAAACACCTCAAAATAATCGGGTTATTCCTCTCCAGATTGAATATGGCTTGGCTCGATTACCGCCACTGGCAATGTGCGCACGACTGATCCGAGCGCCAGCGCAAAGGCGCATTCAAGCAGATGAAACCCCTACCGATTGGACATGTAGTACCAAAGGCCTATTGTGTGCTAGTCCTAGTACTATCACAATCCAAAACAGATGAATGTGATGCGACATGCAGCCCAGCCAGCAAGAGGATGCCTGAAATGAGCCTTTCCAAAGAGACGGTGGAAGCCGGTGGTCCAGCCCCCAGGGCAGGAGCTTCTGTCGCGCAGAGCAAACCGGATCTCAGCAAGTTGCGCGCGGATGCCGTTTCGCTCGATGTGCCGGTTCGCGTACACGGCTCGCGAGTGACCGAGGTGGTCCGTGGTTTAACATCCCACACGGAACCGTTCGAGGAAGAGGCATCGACGATGATCGTGTTTCCGCATGGCGGCGTGGTGCGGATGGCGACGACGGTCGGTGTGGGCCAGATGCTCGTGCTCACGAACCTGCGGACGAGTCAGGACGCGATCTGCCGCGTGGTGAAGGTGCGCGCGTATTCGAATTCTCAGGCGTATGTAGAAGTAGAGTTCACGCACCGGCAGGTGGGTTACTGGGGTGTTCGTTTCCCAGCGGACGACGAGGAATCTTTTCCGACGGCTGCTCCGCCAACGTCGTCGCCCGAACAGGACAAGAAATCAGTGGTTTCGTCGGTAACTGTAAGGGTCGAACCGTTGCCTAAGAGTCCCGTCGCGCCCGCCAGAAACGAATCTGCTTTTGCGCCAATCGGATCGCAGGAAGAAGTGCAGCCTCCTGCAGCGCATACCGAGTTGAGGCCTCGTTCGGTCCCGTCTGCACCTGCGGCGCGTTTTTCTACGGCTGCTCCAGTTGGCAATGGTGCGCGGCCCGCGATGACAAAAGTTTCGGCGTCTGCTTCCCCGATGACGCCTGTGGAAGCAGAGCCGAATGTGAGCGAAAGCAATATCGAGGCAGAAGAGCATCAGGCAGCGGCAACGTTTGGAACTCTGACGGGCGGAACGCGACGGACTGGCCAAGCCATACTTTCCTCTGATTTCGGTGCGCGACTGGATGCGGGCATTTCCACGCCGGCCCAGGCTGTGACGGCGAGCAACAATTGGATGTGGATCGCGGCTTGTCTCTTTTTTCTTCTTGCGGGATTAGCTGGGAGCGCGTTTTATTTCCGGCAGCACTCGGCAGAATCGCAAACAGGAACACATGCACCCATGGCGTTGCCGCAGCCCGTCGCGCCAGCCACTGCCGGGCCAGCGATGCAATCGCCTGAGATACAGCAGGAAACGGCGTCCGAGCGCACTGAAGCGTCAGTTCCGGTTCCAACGGCGACAAACGCAGAGCATCAAAGCCGGGTTGCGACGAACGCTCCGGAACAGCCGGCCCGCGTAGCAGAGAATGCCCCCGCGCGTGAATTGAGGCCGGTGCCAGCAGCGGAGCCGACTTCTACGCCGGTATCGAAAAACTTCGCCCCTACGAACGCGCGGCCCGTCGCTCGCGCCATCGAGAGGAGCAGGACGACTGCGGCGCCGTCCCTCACGACAGCGCCCGCGGTAAGCGCGACGCCAAGCGGATCGGAAGCACTGCCGGGAGTGCTGAACTCATCGGAAGCAGCACTGCCGCCGCCCCCGCAACAGGCGCTAACGCGGGTGCGCGTCGGAGGCGTGATCGTGCAGCCGAAGCTGCTGCACTCCGTCGCTCCGAATTATCCGTCGGCGGCACGGACCGCCGGAATATCCGGGAATGTTGTGATCGTGGCCAACGTGGCAAAGACTGGCGATGTGACATCGATGAAGGTAATCTCCGGACCGGTGACTTTGCAAGCAGCTGCGATGAGCGCGCTTAGAAGCTGGAAATATCAACCGGCGACGCTCGATGGATCACCGATCGCAACAGATGTTACGGTCACGATCAAATTTCAGCGGCAATAACCCGCGATCACTTAAACAATTACTTTCAGCGCCGCGCGAGCTAACGAAATAGGGAGGCCGCGTGGCGCTGTTGCATTTTCACGGGCAAGAGCATCCAATAGCTGGAACCCAGAAGTTCAAATTATGAGAGGCCAAGAAGATGCGAGAAGCCTTCGTTGTCAGCGCCGTTCGAACGGCGGTAGGAAAGGCTGGAAAGGGCACCCTGCGCGCGGCGCGGCCGGATGACTTGGCCGCGGCTGTGATCCGCGAGGCTATTGCGCGAGTGAAGGGGCTTGATGCAAGGGAAGTCGAAGACGTCGTGATCGGCTGCGCGATGCCCGAGGCGGAGCAAGGAATGAACGTGGCGCGAATTGCATCGCTGCGCGCGGGTCTGCCCGTCGAAGTGCCTGCGATGACAATCAACCGTTTTTGTTCGTCTGGCTTGCAGGCGATTGCTGACGCCGCGCAGCGAATCATGGCAGGACAAGGCGATGTGGCTGTGGCGGGCGGAACTGAATCGATGAGTATGGTGCCGATGGGAGGCAACAAGGTCGCTCCGAATCCCTGGCTAATGGACCACTATCCAGATGCGTATTTGAGCATGGGTCTTACCGCGGAGAACTTGGCGGCGAAGTACGGAATTACGCGCGAACAAGCGGACGAGTTTTCGCTTAAGAGCCATCGGAAAGCAATTGCCGCGATCGCGGCGGGGAAGTTCAGAGACGAAATTGTGCCGTTTGAAGTTGCGTACAACTATGTGGAAGCGAGTGCGAACGGCAATTTATCGAAGCCGAGCACTAAGCCGAAGGCGATGAGTGTGCGATTCGACACCGACGAGGGACCGCGGGCAGATACCTCGATTGAAGCGTTAGCGAAATTGAAACCTGCGTTTCATGCGAAAGGGACCGTAACGGCAGGAAACAGTTCGCAGATGAGTGACGGTGCGGCGGCAGCCGTAGTGATGAGTGCTGAACGCGCCAAGGCCTTGGCGATTAAGCCGATGGCGCGTTTTGTCGCCTATGCGACCGCCGGTTGCCCGCCAGAGATCATGGGAATCGGCCCGGTTTATGCGATCCCTAAGGCGCTAAGACTTGCGGGTCTGAAGCTCGAGCAAATCGACGTGATCGAGCTGAATGAGGCGTTTGCGGCGCAATCCCTCAGCGTGATCAAGGAACTGGACATCGACCCGGCGCGCGTGAATGTGAACGGCGGCGCGGTGGCACTTGGTCATCCCCTTGGATGCACGGGAGCAAAGCTTACGGCGACGATTTTGCAGGAAATGGAGCGCCGGAATGCACGGTACGGGATGGTGACAATGTGTGTCGGAGGAGGAATGGGCGCGGCAGGCATTTTTGAACGCGTTGCGTGAACCGTTTAGGCTGATGCGCGTTCGGTGAGGGCGGCCTCGCTCTGCGCGCGCAGCGGGAGCGTCGCGGTGACCGTCGTTCCTCGGTCGCTTGAATGCAAGTCGAGGCGACCACCGAGCTGAGAGACACGCTCGCGCATGCCGCTTAGGCCGACTCCCATTACCGCACCCCGGTCGAAATCGCGCAGCTTCCAGACCGGAATACCGCGGCCTTCATCTTGAATATTTACGTCTACGCTGGCTGGTGTCCAAATAACGCGAACCGTCGCCGAGGTGCTGGCGGAATGACGGTGGACGTTTGTGAGCGATTCCTGAACGATCCGGAAAATCGCGATCTCACAGTCCTGGGGTAGCCGAACGAAGTCGCGTGAGAGTTCCAGATGAGTGCGGATTCCGCTCCGCTTGGAAAAACCTTCAACGTACCATTTGAGCGCTGCCGGCAGGCCCATGTCATCGAGCAGCGGGGGATGAAGCAAATAGGAGATCGTGCGCACTTGGTCTGAGACGTCGTTGGCCAGTGCCTTCGCGTCGATGGCTGCGGCCAGTTCGCGCTGATTCAGATTGGACGAACGCGCGAGTTGCCCTAGATTGATATTCATGATGGCGACGGCTTGTCCAACACTATCGTGCAGATCGCGAGCGATCCTGCGACGCTCTTCGTCCTGCATTCTCAGCAACTGCGCGCCAAGTTGCCGGGCGGATTCTTCCGCTTGCTTGAGTTCGGCTGTGCGCTCACGCACGCGCTGCTCGAGCTGCTGGTTGAACCCGCGAAGCGTTTCCGCTTGCATCGCGAGTTCGTGATTCACGATTTGCAGTTTGTTCTGCGAACGCCGCAACACTTCCGTGGCTGCAACAACTAGCATGCAGCCGCCCGTATAGGTCACGGTCTCAGACAGCTCTTTCATGCTAGATATCCGGAAGATGTGCGGTGCAAACAGCCACCTCACACACGCGATGCCGAGAACACTCGACGCGATGGAGGCCCCAAGCCCCAGGCACAATGCTGAAAGCACCACCGCCCCGTACACCAACGCGAAAGGAACGTGATCGCCGAACCAGGGGTTGAGCAGCCAACGGCCGAAGACGGCTACGGATGTGAGAGCAATCGCCGCAGCGTAACGCGCGAATTCATTTTGAGTGAGTATCGCAAAAATTGCGGCCTGATGACGGTAGGACCGACCGGCGTCCTTTGAACGCGCGACAGGTAAGTCGTCAGCGTATAGGGGACTTTGTCGTATGGCGGTCGTGATCACCTGAGTTTCAGACACTTTCGCTTCCCAGTCTCTTCTAACTGGGCTTATTGTATACACTAGGAAACGAGCGGGTTGGGTCAAATTTCTTTAGAGTTGTGTCTAGTTGAGTTACGTTTATTTAGACTGTTTTTCGCAAAGACTGGCCCTACGTGTTTTCCCGTATTGCCCATTTCTTGCGGCAAATCTAAATAAGGCGAAGCATTGGGGGGTTCATGACGGATTCGAGGGCGCAATGCGCCGGAAAAGTACCGCCGTTTAGTCTTTTGATCGCAGACGATTCATCAGCCATACGTGCCGTGCTGCGACATCTGGTTGAGGGATATGACGGACGGTGGCATGTCTGCGGAGACGCCCTCGACGGGCGCGAAGCGATCGAAAAGGGTATCAATTTACGACCGGACGCGATCTTGCTCGACCTCTCCATTCCGGTTGTATCCGGTCTGGAGGCGGCGAAAATTCTGCAAAGAGAATGTCCGAACTCCGAACTGATCTTGATGAGCGCACAGGAGCCTGCCGTTCTCGAACGGATCGCCGCAAGCGCGAGGGTCCGCCACTCCATTTCGAAAGCCTTGCTCGTGGAACAATTGCTTCCGCTGATGCAAGGGATTTCGCTGCGCAAGGAGAACAGTCGCTCGGCTGCATAACCGTTTGATCGGTTTGCGAAGGAACCGGATTTCCGTGTCAATGCACTGAGCCAACGTTAATGGTTGGTCCTCATGAAGGAGAGCGCGCGCATCAATCTATGCCGATCTGTAGTCATGGCGTGCTATATTTGACATACAAACAGATGAGCGCGCCCGTCTGCGCCCGACTTCAGATGAGGAGTGGTTATGTATCCCGAAGAATTTGTTAAGCCGATGCGAGAAGAATTAACGCGAGTTGGATTTCGCGAGCTGCGTACTGCACAGGACGTCGATTCGACGCTCAAGGAACAGAGCGGAACCGTGCTCGTGGTAGTGAATTCGATCTGTGGATGCGCAGCGGGAAAGGCACGGCCCGCGATCGCCAATGCGCTCAACAATAGCGCTCGGCCGGAAGTGCTTACGACTGTTTTTGCGGGCCAGGATCAAGAAGCCACGGCGAGAGCGCGCAGCTATTTCACCGGTTATGCGCCCTCCTCGCCCTCGATCGCATTGATGCGCGACGGTAAAGTCGCATTCATGTTGGAGCGCCGCGATATCGAGACGAGCGACCCGCTTACAATCTCGCAGAAATTGAAGCAAGCATTCGATCAGTTCTGCATACCTGCTGCAACTCGCCAATAGCTGCTTTTGGGCGCGGTCTAATGTTTGTACTGCGCCCAATTTGTTTCTATACCTTTGCCATCCATTTTCTTAAATTCCAGTCGGTAGAAGTGAACCGGGAAGGAGTCCGTGTCCGTGACATGATGCGGCGCCTGAACGGGCATAGCGCGGCATTGCGGCTGCGACCAATCGGCATTCTCATATTGCCGGACTTTCTGAGTCGTCGAATCCTCTGTCCGGTCCGTGAGAGCCGCTTGCACGCCATTGATGGCAAACACCGATGGATACATATGCCAGTGCAGAGGTTCGGTCTGGCCGGGCTGAACAGTTACTTCAAGCAGACGAACGGAATCGTTTTCAAAAAGTATGCGGTGCACATTGGGAGCGGCGTGAACGGCCTCTAAAGCCAAAGGCCATTTCAAGATTGGGCTCTGCGTCTGCGCTTGAGCCCACGTGCCCAATAGAAATGCGGCAACGAGAGCGGCAACAATCACACACACTCTTGCCCAAATGCGAAGCTTCATTGGCGGTCTCCTTGAAAAAGAACGGCCTGAGTATATGCCAGTGCATTCTGCCGCGGGAATTATAGAAGATCAGACGCGCTTGTGGCTTGCGGCTCTTGCTGAGTGAGGCAGTGCAGCGTACCCAATCCCCATACCAGATCACGCGCGTGGATACCGACCACTTGGCGTTCTGGAAAAAGGTCCGAGAGCTTCCGTAATGCGACAACATCGTTCGCATCATTAAATGTCGGCACGATGACTACACCATTCGCGATGTAGAAGTTCGCGTAGCTGGCAGGAAGGCGTTCGCCGAGCATCATAACTGGTTGAGGAAAGGGAAGCTGAACGATCCTCAGTGGACCGACCGCCGGATCGCGCG
>DATEGW010000086.1:0-4824 GCA_035279845.1 Candidatus Acidiferrales bacterium
GCCGCCAAAATCCTTGAAGCCGAGCTTGTGGACTTTCCAGCGGCGCAGGCGCATAGGCGCGTCCTCTTCCCATGTGGCCCAGAACCAGCGCTGGAAAAGCCTGGCGAAGAATCCCTCGAATAGCTTGAAAAAGGGGTGCGCGTTGATACGGTACGTAACCGCGACGCGGCAGCGATCATTCGGAAGATCGGTGAAAAGTGCTTCCATCTCGAGCAGGAAACCGATGGAATCCATGTGGAAGCTCTTCATCGTGTTGCCGTCCATGTACTGGAAGCCGACGCCACCGGTGTAAAAGGGCAGGAGCGGCATGCGCTTACTGCGATAAACGAGCGACCAATTGTCGCGCTCGGCGAGAACGCGGGCGCGATCATAGAGCTTGAAATGCGTGCCAACCAGGTGCTCGTGATCGTAGTAATTCCACATGACGACTTCTTTCGGGCAATCCATCTCAGCCGAAAACTGAGCCTGCAACGTGGCGCGCTTTTTCATGGCAATGTCATCCAAGCAAATCGATATAAATTTTGTCGTTCACGATCTTCAAAATATATTGGCGCAGCGGCAGGCCGGGATGCGTAAGGCAGGAGCCGTCCTTGCAGGAATAGCGCCAATTGTGCCACAGGCACGTGAAAACACCGTCTTCGTGTTTGTGATAGCCCACCGGTCCGCCAAAATGACGGCAGACGTTGCTCAATGCCTTGATCTCGCCTTCGTATTCATAGAGAAGAATATCGTGACCCTTGACCCAGCGCGTGAGCTGGCCCGTCTTCTTCAATTCCGGGATCGACGCGAGATAGGTGTATTCTACGTCGCGTCCTTCTTGTTGCACAGTGATAGCGTTCGCCTCTGTTGCCATATGATTTTGACTCTATCGCCCGGCCGAATTTGTGTCAACGCCCGCACAGATGGGACTTTCCGGCGGGTGAGGAATCTCCAGCCTGCGATGCTTGCGCAGGCCGCCGCGCCGACGGTAAAAGGCCGTTCGAGTTCGAATGCCCTCCACTACTGAATTGAATGAGGTGCCGCAGCCGAATGCGCATGGTGCGGCGCAGGCGAAAAAGACGCGTGCGACCGTATGGGCGATCGTTCGCCTGGCGGTGGGGATTGGGCTGCTTGTTTACCTGGCGAAGTCGCGGCCGATTCAGTTTGGCGAGCTGGCAAAGATCTTCACAGCATGGCCGATTACGCTGGCCGCGCTTGCGCTCGTTTTCCTCGATATATTTTTTATGTCGCTGCGGTTGTGCTGGCTTTTTCAGCCACAGGGCTTGCGTCTGCCGCTGCTGCGGTCACTCGATCTGACGTTGGTCAGTTCATTCTTTGTGACTTTTCTGCCGGGCGCTGCCGGAGGCGACCTTGCGAAGCTGTTTTATGCCGCAAAGGAGAATAAAGGACGGCGCGCTGAGATTGTGACGACGATTGCTTTTGATCGCGCTGTGGGACTGTTTTCGATTTTGCTGCTGCCGCTGATTTTTGCACCGCTATTTGTGCCATTGATTCGGAGCGTGCCGGCGTTGAGGGTGCTGCTGGCGCTTACTGCTGCCCTGGCGTTTGCGATGTTGGGAGTTTTCCTGCTGTGTCTTTTGAATCAGTCCTGGATGATCCGCGCGGCAAAGGGGATTTCGCGCGTGCTGCCTGTGCGCCAGTTGCCGGAGCGCGTGGTGGCGAGCATCGCTGCGTATCGCGGGCGGTGGGAGCTTTTACTTGCGGCGCTGGTGGCGTCGCTCGCTTCGAATCTCACGTTGATCGCGGCGACTGCGCTGGCAATTTTTTTGATTAGTCCCGGCAGCCTGTCGCTGAAATTATGCCTGGTGGTTCCGATGGGAGACGTTGCGAACAGCTTGCCGCTCACGCCGGGCGGGTTGGGCGTGGGTGAAGCGGCTTTCGGCGCGCTGTTCGGAATTGCGGGGCTGCAAGGCGGGGCGGAGGCGTTGCTTTGCTGGCGGATTTGGCGCGCGATGGTGGGATTGGCTGGGCTGGCTATTTATTTACGAGGAATGCGGCGAGCGGTCTTCTCATAATTGGGAGCTGCGTGGAATTGACATGTGGTGCGCATGCAAGTATGCTTATAACATGTCCACAATGATTCAGATCCGCAATGTTCCGGATGAGGTGCATCGCGTGCTAAAGGCGCGTGCCGCCCTTTCAGGCATGTCGCTTTCCGAATACTTGCTTCGTGAGTTGCGAAACGTGGCCGAACGGCCCACGCTTGAAGAAATGCGGAAAAGGCTATCCAGCCGACAGCCGGTCCAACCGCATCCCTCACCTGCGGCGGTAATACGCGCTGAGAGGGACAGCCGCTGATCGTCATTGATGCTTCCGCGCTTCTTGAGGTTCTACTTCAGACGCCCGCAGCTGAGAACATAAACCGCTTAATCTATTCTCGCGGCGAACCACTCCATGCTCCTCATTTGATCGACTTGGAAATCGCGCAAGCCTTGCGTCGATATGTGAAATTCGCTGTCATCTCGCCAGATCGCGCCGCCGAGGTAATTGCGGATTTCTCTGAATTTCCGCTGACTCGGCATCCGCATTCTGTGCTGCTCGACCGAATATGGCAGATGCGGCACAACTTAACCGCTTACGATGCCGCCTATCTGGCGCTGGCCGAGGCATTAAATGCTCGACTCGTTACTCGCGACGGCGCGCTCGCGAAATTCAGCGGACAAGTTAGGGTCGAACTGGTCTAACGGCCTAATCGGCTCGTGCGGCGAAGGATTTGCGCAGGACTTGTTCGGCGATGCTGTTGATTTCGGCGAGGAATTTTGCGGCTTCGCGCCGGGCCTGGTCCATTAAGGATGGATCGAGGAGGAAGCCGACGCGATCCACGAAAGGGCCAGATGCGGAGGGGTTCAGTCCGCGCACGACTGGCTTGCGCGAGGAGGGCTTTTTAGCGGCGACGGCGGAAAGCGTTTCGTAAAGCTCGAGATCGCGCCAAAATTCGTGGGCGTCATCGTCCTCCCATTCCATTGCCTGGCCGAGCGCCACGAAAAACTCTTCGCGGAATAAATCAAGCAACGGGATGGCGAGGTCGAGACCTGCGCGGCTCGGCTTTTTTGTTCTCGCGGCTTTTTTACCCTTTTTTCCTTTTGCGGACTTCTTCGACGATTGCGCTCCGCGCACGGTAACATGCACATTCAGTCGCTTGGGCAATGCAGCCTCAATGCGCAATACCATCGCAAGGATCGCCTCGCGGCGGATCGTCTCCAATTGCTCGCGATAATGCCACGGTTGATCGGCGCGGCCGGGACGGCGATATTGCGCCGCGTACATATCGAGGAAGCGCTGTACGGTTTCGTTGCGATCGATGGTGCGCAGCAGCAAGATCGCCGCTTCGCGCGCGCGGATCACCAGTTCTCTGGGACGATAGGGCATCGTTTGATCGAATCGCGTTGTTCGAAAAAGGCTCGACCGGACAGCGGGTCGCTACGTGTTCCCTAAAGCTGTACGCGATTCTGCGGCAGGCCGCAACTGGAAAGGCACTCTGTGTACAAAGATGACCGGCAAGCAATCTGGCGAAATTTGGCGTCAATGCGCGAGGACGTGTTCTTTTGCGGAATTGGGTGCGGATTTAGCGGAGGCGAGTTCCTCGACTTTGGGGTAGGAGGCGGGAGTCGTGAGGGAGAGAGCCGGAGGATTCGTTCCCTTCCGGAGAGCCTCGGTGAGGAGTTCGATGGCGAGGTGCGTATTGGGAGCAACGACGATCGTTGCCGCGAGCAAACCGCTGCGCACAAACGCCTGGCCAGTTTTGGGAAGACCGTCAACTCCGGTGAAGGGCAAAGCGAGCCATTTTTCGCGCAGCGCGGGATCGGCAACTTCCTGAATCGCCTTGCGCGCTCCCATTGCCATTGAGTCGTTCTGCGCGCAGAACATATCGACCGAGAGCTTTTGAGATGTGGAGAGGCGCGCCCATGACGCGACGCTCTTGTAGCCGCTTTCCTCGGTCCATTTTCCGCGAAGAAGGATGAGATTGGCGTTAGAGGGCTTCCGCTGCTGCATTCCTTGCGTGCGCAGACTTGCGGCTGGATAGTCCGAAGGGCCTTGCAAGTAGACAATATTGCCGCCTCTGGGCGCGAGTGCGGCGACTTGCTGCGCCTGGATTCGGCCGGCTTCCAAATGATCGGATGTGACCGAGAAGACAGGCACGGACGCGCGGGCACGCAATTCCTGGAGATAGGCCGCTTCACGGTTCATCACAACCCAGGCGATACCGGCAGACACGGCGGCACGGGCAACGTGAGGCAGAGACGTGCCGCTGGCCGGGTCTAAAGCGATGCCATCCGGACGAGCTTCGGACGGGCCCTGAATGACGCTAAGGAGCTGCTGGCTTTGGGTGATTGGGTCGCCTTCCGCATACAAAATGCTGACATCGGCACCTAAGCGACGCGCATTCTCTTGAGCTGCGGCGGCCTGTTCGCGTTGGTAGTCATTGTCTTCGGTAACGAGCGAGACGAGAAAACGGAGTCGTTTCACCAGAGCCTCCTGCCCCAAGAGGGTAACGACATAGTACTAGAACTAGAGCGACACGACACGGATATGGGCAAGTGGCGTGTCCAATCGTCCAACGACGACGATTGGGTCAGGGCGTGCAAAAAAGAAGCCCTGTCTGTCTTGCCGCAAGCTGCTGATGTTGGCTCGCTAGCGCTTCGGGAAATCGAAGCGGAACCCGAAGCGAGCGGTAATCGGAAGCCCGAGCTGGGGAGGCGAGGCCACGGCAGCGCCCGAAAACGTGGTGGCTGCTGTGTAGTAATGCGTATTGAACAGATTTTCGACTGCGGCGAAGACAGCGAAACCGTCCCCCACGGCGTGGGAGGCCATTGCGTCAGCGAT
>DATEGW010000087.1:0-8729 GCA_035279845.1 Candidatus Acidiferrales bacterium
TCTTCGTCCCAATCCGTGACCGACGTTCCTTCCGCAACTTTTCCCCACCGCGACGTCATGCCCGCGGTGTGAAGCAACGACGACACCAGTTGCGTCTTTCCGGTGCCGCCGTGGCCTACAATGCCCACGTTTCGGATGTCCTTGGTTGCGTAGACTTTCATGCAGACCTCCTTATGTGTCACCGGTCTCGTGGAGACCGGCCAGCGAAGGTCCGTCCTGCATTCGCGTGGTAGCTGACGCAGCAAATTGCGCGCTGCCCGTTCCCACGCCATTCAGGCGCGGGCCTGCGCCTGGGTGAGTTTGGTACTGAGGGAGGAGAACGTGGCCTCTTGAATTGCTACCAAAAGCTGGCAGCTACCTGGGTCCCGGCGAAGCAGGGGCGAAGGTCGACGTATTACCCTGGTCCGTTCTCCTGACTTTGCGGATGCTAGCACAGCGCATTGGCCGGGGCAATTCCATCGGGCTCGTGGCTTCTGATCTCCTCGAGTCTTGACAACAAACGCGAATCATCGCCACTCTAAACAATATGACGACATTATCGGAAACCATCGCAAACGACTTGGCGGAGTATTACGAAATGATTCGCGAGCAGGTCCACCATTGGGTGGATCCGCTCTCGCAAGAACAAATCTGGAAACGCGCCTATCCGTATGGAAACACCGTCGGACATCTGATCCTGCATCTGACCGGAAACCTGAGCTATTACATCGGGGCGCGCGTGGCGGAGAACGGTTATGTTCGCGACCGCGACCGCGAGTTCACGGAATCGCGGCCAATCCCGAAAGACGAGTTGCTTTCCGCCTTCGATCGCACCATCGCCATGGTGGTTGAGACGATTCGCAAACAATCGGCGGACGATTGGTTGAAAGAGTATTCCGCGGTGCGCGAGCCGGAAGCGAAAGAACGA
This sequence comes from Candidatus Acidiferrales bacterium, assembly GCA_035279845.1. GTDB lineage: Bacteria > Acidobacteriota > Terriglobia > Acidiferrales > UBA7541 > Palsa-295. Next base: position 908 of record DATEGW010000087.1, read on the forward strand.
TTTAACGCATTCCTGCGCTGCGCTGGCCATGCGTACCACCACGTGGGGCAGCTGATTTATTTGTCGCAGGAACTGGAAGCCTGAATTTCTCCAGCTACCTAAGTTTGCAGGTTGAAGCGCGTGGCCGCCAGCCGATACAAACGTCGCCACAAAAAGCGGTTGATCAGCACCACAACGGTCGCCATGATGAGCGTCGCGGCCAGCAAAACATCGAATCTGCCGGAATCGCTGGCGCGGCTGATGGCGCTGCCCAGTCCTGCTGTTGAAAGAATCTTTCCCTGAAAATGGAAGTATTCCGCGACGATGCTAGCGTTCCACGCGCCGCCGGATGCCGTCAGCATGCCGGTGACGAGATATGGGAAAATCGCGGGAAGAATCAGATGGCGCCAGCGATTCCAGTCCGAAAAGCGATAGACGCGCGCAGCTTCCTTTAAGTCCGTGGGAATCGCCATCGCACCGGCGACGACGTTGAACAGGATGTACCACTGCGTGCCGAGCAGCATCAGCGCCATCGCCGCGATTTCCATTCCGCCGCGAAGCTTGATGAAGAAAAGCAGAATCACCGGAAAGAGCGCTGTAGCAGGCACGGACGCAACGACCTGCACGAGCGGCTGCGCGATTCTCGCGAGCCGTGGATTCGAGCCGATCGCGGCGCCAACTGGAACGGTCCACAAGGCGCCCACGATTAAGGCGCCACTTACCCGCAGAAATGTGTACAGCGCATCGCGGAGCAATTCCCAATAATCTTCGCGATGCAGATTGGCCAAATCTCCGATGGCGTAGTAAATCGCGAATCCGAGGCCGACACAGGCCAAGGCAGCGGCCACATAGCCGACCCACTTTCGCGACCGCGCCTGAACTGGCGCGCGAATCGAACCTGCCGCACGAGTTCCGATCGCGAACGTTAGCGTGAGCCAGTTCACAATCGGATGCAGAAGGAAACGGTACGCGCGAATCACCAGCGAAGCGCGGCCCAACAAATTCAGAATCGAAAACGCACTGGCCTTTACCGTTTCCACCTGTTCGAATTTGAACTTGTCGGCCCAAATGATCACAGGGCGCCACACTAACTGATCGAGCAACACGATCACCGCAACCATGGTCCCGATGCCCCACAGAATGGCGCGAGTATTTCCGCTGCTGGCCGCTGTCTGCAAATAGGAGCCGAGACCCGGCAATCGGAAGTCGCGGTTGCCCAGCACAAACATTTCGCACGCCATCAGAAAGAACCATCCGCCGGCGACCGACATCATGGAGTTCCAAACCAGGCCAATCGTCGAAAATGGGAGATCCAGCTCAACAAAGCGCTGCCACTTCCCAAACCGATAAATCGTTGCGGCTTCACGCAGTTCGCGCGGCTGCGTCTTGAGAGACGAATAGAAACTGAACGCGATGTTCCACACTTGTCCTGTAAAGATCAGCAAGATCGAACCGAGCTCGACGCCGATCTCGTGTCGTGGGAACAACGCCACCATCGCGAGCATCACGCCGGGCAAGAAACTCAACACCGGAATGGATTGCAGAATATCGAGCAACGGCACCAGGACAATTTCTGCGCGTCGCGAACTTGCCGCCAGGTATCCGTAGCCAAGTGCGAAAACGAGGCTGAGCCCGTATGCCACCGCAATGCGCACCACGGAATACAGCGCATACAGTGGCAGCATCTTGGGGCTCTGCGAAATCTCTTGCTCTGGCGATACGGGCCCGAGCCACGTTCGGCCGATCGCATAAATTCCGTAGATCGCTGCGAAAACAAAAAGAAAAATCAGGATGTCGATCAGATAGGCGACGCCCCAACGCGAACCTGCCGGCCGTTTGGTTGCTGGTGGAATCGGCGCCGAATTGTGCGTTGCGATGATCGAAGGCACGGAGAACTCACGTCTCCGCGAGAGTCAGGGCATCGGTTGCTGCATCGTAATCGAAAATCTCCGCATAGCGTCCCCACTGGATCGCCGTTTCAAGCTGTCGGCGCGCTTCATCTTCGCTGAAGTGTTCATCGAGCAGATCGCGGAAGAATTCAGCGGAAAGTTTCCGGTCGGTTTTGGCCTTCAGCGCCTGCTCCATCTGGCGCAACACAGGAATATTCGCGAGCGCGGCTTTACGGAAAATCGCTTTGCGTTCCTGAATGTCGGCTTGTGCAAACGCGCGCCCGACCTCGGTGATGGCAGCATCGCCCTCGTCCACCTGCAGAAACTTCAGCAGAGATGCCGTGTCTACCGTAGGCAGCAGCGCATCAACTTCCAGGCTGAGTTCGTCCGCGAGCTTGTGCAGGTCCGTTTGGCCACCCTGATCCACCAGGATTTCGAGCAAGCCGGCCAGTCCGCCTGGCCGCGTGTGCGGCAGCATGACCGCTTGCTTGGCGACGGAGCTTCCCGAAGCCGAAGCGGCAACAGCTGCGGGCTCCTCCGCGTCCGGCCGCGTCAATGCGCGGTAAATCGCGTCCACTAACTCCACAAAACCCGGCCACTTGTGCCGCCTCGGATGCGGCATCTCCACCGTGAAGTCGGCACGGATACGCGCAGGATTTTTGCCGAGCACGATAATGCGATCCGCCAGCTCCACGGCCTCTTCGATGTTGTGCGTCACAATAAAAATGGCGCGCGTTGGAATTTTCTTCTCCAGCCACAATTCCAGAATTTCTCCGCGCAGCGTTTCCGCCGTCAACACATCGAGCGCCGAAAAAGGCTCGTCCATAAACAGCACTTCCGGCTCGACGACCAGCGCACGCGCCACTCCGACCCGCTGCTTCATCCCGCCGGAGAGTTCTTTTGGGTACGCCGTCTCGAATCCGTCGAGGCCCACCGCATCAATGATTTTCAATGCGCGCTTATGCCGTTCGATCGGCTGCATTCCGCGCGCTTCCAGAGGAGCCTCGACATTCTCAATAACCGTGAGCCACGGAAACAGCGCGAAGCTTTGGAACACAATGGCGACGTTCGGCGCTTCTCCCTGCACCGGTTGCCCATGCCAATAGACCGAGCCAGCCGAAGCCTGCGACAGCCCGGTAAGCATGCGCAGCAGTGTTGATTTCCCGCATCCAGATGGCCCCAGCAGCGCAACAATCTGCCCCGGATAGACGGAAAGATCAGTGGGCGAAATCACCTGTATCCGCGTGCCGTCCGGCTGCTGGTAGAACTTCTCCAGTTGCCGCGCGTCGATAATGGGCGCGACCGTAGCGGTCGTGGTAGCTGGCGTCGTCATCGTCGCGTGTATTATGTCTCAGTCCCGCGAATCCCGAACAGGACGGAATTCAGGGCGGCATAATTTCTTGTGTGACCATTACAATCTCTCAACACCGCGATGACTGACTCCGTCCCCTCCTCAGCCGGCCCGAAGGTTGCGCACCGCTGGCTTGCCGCCGTGCTGCTGTCCCTCGGCGTTTCTGTAGCGGTCGTAGCGCCGTTCTTTTGGCTCGGCAACGCATCCGGCCACGACATCGCGTTTCACGCATCTTCCTGGATGGACGCCGCCGCGCAATGGAAAGAGGGCATTCTCTTCGCGCGTTGGACCGAATGGGCCAACTACGGTTATGGCGAGCCGCGATTCATCTTTTATCCGCCGATTTCGCGGCTCATCGGCGCTGCAGTTGGAGTCCTCTTCGGCTGGGTTGCCGCTGCGCCGGTTTTCATCATCCTTGTGCAAACTTTCTCCGGCGTCTCGGCTTACGGACTGGCCCGCCGATTCGCCCCACACAGGCAATCGTTGATCGGTGCTGCCTGCTACGTCGCGAATCCCAATTCGCTGCTGATCATCTATGTCCGAAGCGACTACGCCGAGCTGTTGGCCATAGCGTTCTATCCGCTGCTCATTCTCGCAACGATCCAGCTTTGCGGTTTGCTTGCTCCGGAGGATCGCGCGCTTACAAGACGCATTCTGTTCTTCGCAATACCCTTTGCCGCCATCTGGCTAAGCAACGCGCCGGCCGGAGTGATTGCCACCTACGCTGTTGCCGTAATATTTGTCTCCGCCGCAATCCTCCGCAAATCCTGCCTGCCGCTCGTTCGCGGCGCTGCCGGACTCATCCTCGGATTCGGCCTCTCCGCGTTCTATTTGTTCCCTGCCGCCTATGAACAGCGCTGGGTAAACATCAGCCAGGCTCTTTCCGCCGGCCTCACGCCCGCCGAAAATTTTCTTTTTACCTCGATCAATGATCCCGATCACAACGCATTCAATCGCATCGCCTCCTACGTTGCGGTGCTTCTGATCCTGCTAACCCTGATCGCCATCATCGCGGCGTGGCGCCGCATTGAGTCGCCCAATAAACTTCCCGCAGGTTTGCTGGCTCTTTTGGCGGCTGCGTCGACGCTGCTCATGATTCGCATCACTCACCCGTTGTGGAACGTCCTGCCCGAATTGCGATTCGTCCAGTTTCCGTGGCGCTGGATGTCGATCCTTGCCGTAGTCTTTTCGGTTTTCTTTGCCATTGCGCTCACGAACCGTCGCCGCTCCTGGGTTTGGCCCGTGCTTGTCTTTCTTCTGCTCGGCGGAACGGCAACCTATTTAGGCAGGCACACCTGGTGGGACCAGGATGATTTTCCTTCGGTTCAAGACGCCATCACTCAGGGCCAAGGTTTTGAGGGTACAGACGAATACGATCCCGTCGGCGACGATCATCTCGATCTGCCACAGAGCCAGCCTCAGGTCCATCTCCTTCCGGCCGTCAAGGGCTCCACAGTGCCATCCGATTCGACGTTCCACGTGGAACGATGGCAGTCCGAAAATCGAATCATCTCCGTGAATACTTCCCAGCGTGTATTGCTCGCCGTGCGCCTGCTCGACTATCCGGCCTGGGCCGTCACCGTCAATGGCTACCGCGTCGCGCTGCATCACGAAGACGGCATTGCGGCAATGTTCGTCGCCCTCGAACCGGGAACCTCTCACGTCGAGATGCGCTTCCTGCGAACCTACGACCGCAGGTTCGCGAATCACGCGAGCATCGTCGCTCTGCTTGCCGCGATACTGCTAGCTGTTTTTCCGCTGAAATCCAGAACCTAGCGCCGTTCAGCGCCGGTCCACCGTGGGATGCCGGACATCCTGCCCCTGCACGATGTAGATCACATCTTCGGCGATGTTCGTGGCGTGATCGCCAATGCGCTCCAGATTCTTCGCCACGAGGATCAATTCAAACGCGGGATAGACCACGCTCGAATCGCCCATCATATAGGTCAGCAATTCGCGAAAAATCTGATCGCGGTAATGATCCACCTTGTCGTCGCTGGCCAGCACCTTCTGCGCCAGGTCCACGTCTCTGCGCACGACGGCATTCAGAGCGTCGCGCACCATGCCTTCTGCCACTTCGCTCATGCGCGGCAAGTCCACATAGGGCTTTACCCGCGGGTGCCGCAAAATCCGCTGCGCTCCTTGCGCGATGTTCACCGCCTGGTCGCCGATGCGCTCCAGATCGTTGTTGATGCGCGAAACCGCCAACACGAAGCGCAAATCCATAGCCATCAGTTGATGCAGCGCCAGCAGTTGCACGACGCGGTCGTCCAGCTCGATTTGCAGCTCATTCAGCGCGTCTTCTTCTTCCAACACGCGTCCCGCGAGCATTTCATCCGAATCCAGCACCGAATGCACGGCTTGATGTACCGCGCGCTCCGCCAGGCTGCCCATCCACAGCAGCCGTTCCTTCAGTTCGTTCAGGTCTTTCTCGAAATGGCGTTCCATTGTGCCCTTCTCTTCCGTATCTTGTGCTCGCCCTTGGTCGTTTATTTAACCCTGAAGTCCCGAGTTTGACGATTCGCGCGTCATCCAAACCGGCCCGTGATGTACGCCTCTGTACGCGGATCGGTCGGCGTCGTAAACAAATGCGGCGTGGGGCTGAATTCAATCATCTCGCCCACCAACAGAAACGCCGTGAAGTCGCTCACGCGCGCCGCCTGCTGCATGTTGTGCGTAACGATGGCGATGGTGCACAAGTCCTTCAACTGCACCAGCAATTCCTCGATCTTCGCCGTGCTGATCGGATCGAGCGCCGAACAGGGCTCGTCCAGCAACAAAACCTCCGGCTCAACCGCCAGCGCTCGCGCAATGCACAGCCGTTGCTGCTGCCCGCCCGAAAGTTCGTACGCGGACTTGTGCAGGTGGTCTTTCACTTCTTCCCAGAGCGCCGCGTGGCGCAGGCTCTTTTCGACCACTTCGGCGATAGGCGCTTTCGTCCCATTGATTCTTGGCCCGTACGCCACGTTTTCGAAGATCGACTTGGGAAATGGATTCGGCCTTTGAAAAACCATTCCCACGCGACGCCGCAGCGCAGTTACGTCCTGCGCAAGGATGTTCCGCCCATCCAGCAGGATTTCGCCTTCCAGCCGCGAGTGGCTCACCGTCTCGTGCATACGATTCAGTGTGCGCAGCAACGTAGACTTGCCGCAGCCCGATGGCCCGATCAGCGCGGTAACCTTGTTTGCAGCGATCCCCATGTTGATGTCGAAGAGCGTCTGCTTGCTGCCGTAGAAGAAATTCACTTTCGAAATCGTCATACGGTCGGGCGCGGCCGTTTGTGTTTCCCGGTTCGTTCCGCCCGTTCCGGTTGTTGTTGTGATGTTCACGGACACTGCCTGCCTCGCCGATGCTTGCATAGTTTAAGACCTCGGTACTCGAATCCCACGCGAAAGTACAGCGCGCGCCACGATGTTTACCGCCAGAATGAACGCCAGAAGAATCAGCCCCGCCGCCCAAGCCTGCCGGTGCCAATCCGGATACGGAGAAAGCGCGTAGGTATACACCACGACGGGCAAAGACGCCGTCGGCTGCGTCCATCCCGGGCTCCAAAACTGATTGCCCAACGCGGTGAAAAGCAGTGGCGCCGTTTCGCCGCCTACGCGCGCCAACGCCAGCAAGATCGCCGTCAGGATGCCCCGGTAGGCTGCCGGAACGACGACCTTCTGAATCGTCCTCCATTTGCTTGCCCCGAGAGCCATCGAGCCTTCCCGCAGCGCACGTGGCACGCCGCGCAAAAACTCTTCCGTGCTGCGCAAAGTGATCGGAATCATCATCAGCGCCAGAGCAAAGGCGCCTGCAATCGTCGAGAACTGTTTGAAAGGCCGCACCAGGATGGCGAACGCAAAAATGCCGATAACAATCGATGGCACGCCGTTCAGCAAGTCCGCTGCATATCGCACGACGAACGCCACCTTCGATCCGCTGAATTCCGACAGGTAAACGCCGCCAAAAAATCCGATGGGCACGCCAATCAAGGAAGCCAGCAGCAGCAGTTTGGCGCTCCCCAGAATCGCATTCGCCATGCCGCCGCCTGTTTCGCCCACTGGCACCGGAAGCTTCGTAAAGAAATTCCAGTTTACCGATGCCGCGCCATGAATCACGAGCTGGCCAAGGATGAAAAACAGCACCGCGACGGTGACCAGCGCGCACACGCCGGTCATCGTCAACATGAAGCCGCTCACCAGCTTTCTCCATCTCAGCCGGGCGCTCATGCGTGCCCCGTTCCGCTTCCCTTTTGCGTCGTCAACACGATCAGCAGCCGGGCAAGGCCGTTCAGGATAAACGTCAGGAGAAACAGCACCAGTCCGAGTTCCACGAGTGCATGGAGATAAACATCTCCGGTTGCTTCCGTAAATTCGTTGGCGATAACTGCGGCGATCGAATATCCCGGCGCAAACAGTGACGCACTGATCTTCGGCGTATTGCCGATCACCATCGCCACCGCCATGGTTTCTCCAAGCGCGCGCGCCAGCGCCAGAAAAATCGAACCCATGATGCCCGTGCGCGCAAACGGCACCACCACTTTCCACGTGGATTCCCATCGCGTTGAGCCCAGTGCCAGCGCCGCTTCCCGCTGTTCGCGAGGCACCGCCAGCAAAAT
>DATEGW010000088.1:0-9462 GCA_035279845.1 Candidatus Acidiferrales bacterium
CTCCAGTCCAGAAATCGTGCCACTTGCCGGCGGGAAGCGTCACTTTGCGCGAAGGCTCGCCCGCGAAAAGCGGCGCAACAAGCATGCGGTCGCCGATCATGTATTCGTCGTCAACTTGGGCAAGCGCGGCATCGCCGGGCGAATCCAGCACAAGCGCGCGAAACGGAGGCGTCCCGTCAACCGCGTATTTTGCAAACGCCGCGCGCAAGTACGGGACAATCTGCATCCGCCAGCCGATAATTTCGCGGCAGCGCGCCTCAAGCGCCTGCCAATCATCTGCCAACTGGTTCGCATTGTTCTTCGCGCGGTCGATCTGCTTCCACGGCGGATTCACGATATACCAGGCGTTGATCATTGCAAGCGGCGAGAACACCACGCTTTGCAGCCGCCGGATCAGATCCTCTTCGCTCGCGGCATCGCGCACTTCAGGACACCAAAGCAATCCCGAAAATCCGGAATTCACCACGCCGCGAATGAACTGGCGGTGATCGTACAAATCGCTGTACAGAACAAACGGATACGGGGCCGCGAGCGCACCGCTCGACCGTACCAGCCCATACGTCTCAATCCGGCGCTGTTTATATTGATCGAGAATCGCCCGCTGGTAGCGCAGCCCGAAGACGCTATGCATCTGCTCGCCGTCGATGCCTGAAGGAAACCGGCTGAACTCCGGGAAAGACCATCCGCCCGTAAAATCCGAATTGTCGCACTCATCCAATTTGAAACCCGCGACGCCCAAATCGATAAGATTCTTGCCGTGATAATCGCCGAAGATTCGCCGCGCGTCCTCTCCCGCGAAATCAGGGACGAGCCCACCCCAAACGGCCATGTCGCCGGAATGCGGCGTCAGCGGCGCAAAGAGTGGCGAATCGGGATGCGTAAACGAATGCTCCCAAAGATTCAGTTTGAAATTGTCCGCGGCTAACTGCTTCGCAAAACCAGCCGGATCAGGAAATTTCTTGTTGTCCCAGACGAACGTGCATGAATACGCGTGCGTCTGCCAGCCCGGCTCAAGCCCAAACACATCGCACGGAATTTGCGAATCGCGAAACTCCTTTGCCAGCGCCAACGCATCCGCTTGCGAAAAGTCCTTATCCGCGCGATACCAAAAGCCGAGTCCCCACTCCGGCGGCAACACGCCTCCGCCAGAAAATAAAATGTACCGGCGCACAGCCGTGAGCATGTCCGGCCCGGCAAACAAATACACATCCACACCCTTCACTCGCGGAATCTCCACAATCATCTCGCCGGGCATTTCGCCCGGCTGGTCCGCCGTGGAACCGTTCGTCGGGTGCGGCGGCGCCTCATGCGCATCGCCCGAATAGAACGCCGCATAGCGTGTCGTATCCACGAGCACGCCATAGCCGGCCGTCGTCACGTAGAAGGGCACAGGCGCGTGCGTATCGCCTGAATCCACACGCGGGTCGGCATTCACGCGCGTGGTTTTCTTTTTTCCGCGCTGCGCAAACGAAAGCAGCTGCAATCCAAATCCGTAGACGCCCTCACGCGGCGCAAGCGGCAGGCGCAGCATCGTGCCGCGCGTCGTGATTTCACTGTGAATCCCGCCCAGCGGGACGTTCGAAACGTTGGGTAACGCGCGCAGCGCATCGAGGTTTGGCTCGACCAGCCGCGACTTCACGGGCGTATACGCCTCGGGCGTGCCGATCGTCGCACGCCAGATTCCCGGGCCCGCGCTCTGCAATTGCACGACGGAAGAGGGCACAGTGCCCTGGGCAGCGCCGCGCATGATGGGTGCGAGCGCCGACCCGATCATGGAAGCCACCATACCCTTGCCAAGGTCTCGCCGATTGATCTTTCCCATGCGCACCAACCTTTCGCTAGCTCTATACAGGAGAAGCGGCGAACGAATCAATCATTTGTCGCAGCATGGATGCGCGCGCAGCTCGCAAGCCGCCGCATTTCGATTTTTCTTGCTCTTCGCTCGCGGCGGAAATACGCTCAAGCCGTTGCAAACACAAGGAGCTCGCATCATGTCTGATCTCGATCGCCGCACATTTGTAAAGAGCGTCGCAGCTAGTCTCGCCGCGCCCGCGATCGCGTCTGCCGCATCGCAGCAGCCGAATCCTGCTGCGCTAAGCTCCCGTACGCGGCCTCCCAACGTGATCGTGATGATCTGCGACGATCTTGGCTTTGGCGATCTCGGCTGCTACGGCTCCCATATCGACACTCCGAATTTGAATCGCATGGCTTCCGAGGGCGTCCGTTTTCTGCGTTTCAACACCGCGCATCCGGTCTGCTCGGTATCGCGCGCCGCATGGCTCACGGGCCGGTATGCAGTACGCAGCCATGTGCAGGACGCCTACATGCCGGGCGTCTCCGCCGGAATGGACCTCAGCGAAAAAACGCTGGCCGATATTCTCAAGCCGCGCGGATATAAATCCATGTGTATCGGGAAATGGCATCTCGGCGAACAGGCGCAGTATCTGCCAACAAATCGCGGCTTCGACTCGTTCTTCGGTGTGCCCTATAGCGACGACATGAATCCGCTGCCGTTAATTCGCGACCTTACCGCGATTGAGCCTGACACGGATCGTTCGCTTCTTACTCCTCGTTATACGGAGCAAGCGATCAAATTCATCGATTCTTCCGCAGCTCATCCATTTTTCCTGTGGCTCGCATACTCCTATCCGCACGATCCCGCGCAAGCCTCGCCAAAATTTGCCGGCAAGTCGGACCACGGCTCCTACGGCGATGCCGTCCAGGAAATCGATTGGAGCGCCGGAGAAATTCTCGCTGCGCTGAAACGCAATCATCTTGACGAGGACACGATAGTCATTTTTACCAGCGATCATGGCCCCTGGTATCAGGGCAGCCCCGGCCTGCTCCGTGGACGAAAGCACACCACTTATGAGGGCGGCACGCGGATTCCATTCATCGCGCGGTGGACGGGCACAATCCCGGCCGGGAAGATCGTCGATGCCTGGGGTTCAAATCTCGACCTTGTGCCGACGATTGCGTCGATCTGCGGTACTCAACTCTCGTCAAATCCCGTCGACGGTATCGATATCACAAATCTGCTCGCGGGTCGTGGCAATTCGCCGGCGCGCGGCACGATCCTCTACTTCCTCGATGGGGCGCTCGAGTGTGCGCGAAAGGGGAGCTGGAAACTGCGCGTGTCTTTGCACCCGGCCGAGACCGATGGCTACGAGGGGGGACAGAACAAAGCACCGGCACCCTATTTTTTTGCCAATCCCGAACTCTACAATCTTGACACGGATCCGACCGAAAGTTATGACGTCGCTCCTTCTCATCCGCAAATCGTGAAGGAAATTCTCGCGGATATCGACGCGATGATTCCTACGTTTCCCGAAGAAGTGGCAAAAGCCTACGCGGCGCAACGAGCGAATCTTGATAGCCCTCGAACGCCGCCCGGTGCAGCGCCGCGTCCCGCGGAGTTCACGCCGGATCCGCGCATCTACAATCCGCCACGCAGCTAAACCTCCTCGTCCGGAGCGAGATACTGAGGGGCACGCGCTTGCTGCGCCTCCAGCAATTTGCTCACGCTGGGATCTCGCGGATACTCCTAGATCATTGCCTTCTGATCGGATCGGTTGTATCTTCCACCGTGCGTCATAAGGAGAGAGCATCGATGAATCGCGCCGCAAAATGGTCCGTAGGAATAATGTTTGTCGCGCTTACGATTTTTGCAGTTCGCACGCAGGCGGTTCCGCAGTCGAATACGGACGTGTCTGGCACATGGACGCTGGAAGTCTCGCCCGCTCCGCCGGCGGTGGTGCCGGGCGCTACCACACAGGCGCAGGCTTCGCCCGAGGCAAGGGGCGGCCGTGGCCCTTCCGCGCCGCCGACGCTTACTCTCAAGCAGGATGGCAATACGATCACTGGAACGCTCGCAGGGGGACGCGGCCGTGGCCCAGGTCTCGAGATCACTGGCACGATCTCTGGAAACAGTGTCACCTGGACGCTTCCGCGCAGATTGGCTGATGGTATCGCGAGGCCCGAAGTTTACAAAGGAACCGTGAACGGCGACACAATCACCGGTTCTGTCGCTGAGCCGACGGTGGATCCGACGCAAGGATATTCCGTTAACTTCACTGCGAAGCGAGCTGCGCAGCAGTAGAGTCTTCGAAAGTGCTCGTCAGAAATGCGGCGGCGCTCTGCGTAAGGGAACGCGCCTGCGCCGTCACGGGCATTGCAAGGGCTTGCCGTCGCACCAGACGTTGTCCGGAAATCCGAAGAGTGTGAAAAAACTTGCTCGTTTGTTTCAGCGCATATTCGGGCAAGATCGAATAACCGAAGCCCGCTTCAACTAGCCCTTTAATTGCTTCTGTGTCGGACGCCTCCATGATCACGCGCCCGCGCACGCCCAGCCCATCAAGAAACCGGTCGATAAGATTCCGCATATTGCTATGCTTTGGATAGAGCAGCAAGGGCGCGCCCTGTAATTCGCTCGCGGAAATCGTGCCGATATGGTGGCCCCTTACGCGTGCCACCGAAGGACGGACCACGAGAAGCTCCTCATTGAATAGCGGCAGAATGCGAAGGCTCGTGTCTGTCACAGGCAGGGAAATCAGGCCAAGATCGAACTGCTGTTCCTTCAGTCCGGCAATGATTTCCTCGGTTGGCAGCACTGTCACGTGCAGATCGATATTTGGATATTTTTTTCGCAGCAGCTTCAGCGGCTTTCGAAGGCGATAGATTAGAGTCGTCGCGCCCGTCGCCAGATGAAAAGGTCGCGTGTCGGTGTCTGGGCTCTCGCCGAACTCCTCGCGAATCTGTTTCACGCCTAGAATAATTGCTCTCGCATGTTCGGCGAGGCGCTGTCCCGCGGGCGTAGGCGTGAGCTTTCGTCCCGAGCGCGCGAAAAGCTCTACCTTCAGTTCGTTTGAGAGGGAGCGCAACTGCAGGCTTACCGCGCCGGTCGAAAGATGCAGCGTTTCCGCGGCGCGGCTCATGGTGGGGGATTCAATCACGGAGAGAAAGGATTCCAACTGTCGAATATCCATTGACGCACCCCTTGTGAGCCCGGTATTTCGACGCGCCGGACTCTTTAATTTCGCTAAACATATCATTTAAAGCTTTCAGATTGACAGCACAAAAAACTCGTTCTAATTTTCCGGCCACGAGAACGCCTCAATTGTCCGGGAAGCGGCTGATTCCCGGAACGATTGTGCCTTGGGTGTGTGGGCGCAAAAGAGGCGATCCTCATCTGTGCAAACGTTCTAGACCGAGACTAACTTTAGGCAACTTTGCATGCATGTGGGGGTGGAGAGATGAAGAGAGTTCTTTGGTTGTTGATGCTTATTTTTGTAATTTCGGCGGTGTCCTACGCGCAAGTCGCGGGAACCGCCAACGTTCAGGGCACGATTCAGGATGCCACCGGAGCGGTCGTTCCAGGCGCCACCGTTACGATTACGAATGTCGCCACCAGCGTAACGCAAACGACTAAGACGGATGCCAGCGGCGTTTACAGCTTCCCGAGCCTTAAGGTCGGGACCTACAACCTTAGCGTGGCGGCGTCAGGCTTTCAGACCTATCAGCAGACCGGTATTGTCCTCGAGGTCGGCAGCAACATCGCCCTCGACGCCAAGCTGACAGTAGGTTCTGCAAGCCAGACCGTGCAAGTCGAGGCACAGGGCCTCGCGCTACAAACGGAAGACACGTCTTTCAAGCAAACTATCGATCAGACGGACGTGACGGAGATGCCTCTCAACGGGCGGCGCATGACCGACCTGATCACGCTTTCCGGTGCTTCCACTAATGCTCCGGGCGGCGATTTCACCGGCTCAAAATATTCTTACGCGGCCGTCTCCGTCTCGATTGCCGGTGGAATGGGCAACACGACGGAATGGAAACTTGATGGCGGCACGAACAACGACTACATGGCCAATGCCAATCTTCCTTTTCCCTTCCCTGATGCCGTAAATGAATTCAGCGTCGAGTCAACGGCTCAAGGCGCCTCCACCGGCAATCATACCGGAGGACTTGTAAACGTCGTCACCCGCTCTGGAACGAACCAGTTTCACGGCACGGGTTTTGAGTTCATTCGAAACAGCGTCGCCGATGCCAGCAACTTCTTTTCCGCGAGCAAAGACCAACTGCATCAGAACCAATACGGCGGAACAATCGGCGGACCGATCGCCAGGAATAAGCTTTTCTTCTTCACTGGATTTCAGCGCGAGACGATCACGGCGAGCCAGTCGAACAAGAGCGCATACGTTCCGACTGCGGCCAACCTGGCGGGCGACTTTTCCGTCACTGATCCTGCCGGCAACCCGAACGTCTGCGACACGAAGGGAAAGGTGAAGCTGATAGACCCAATGACGGGTGTGGATTTGTCGCCATTTGGTAACAAGTACGGGCAGCCTGGCGGCCCTCCGGTTCCAACCTGGAGCGCAGCCGCCCTGAAATTGCAGGCGTATCTTCCGAAAATCGTGCCACTTCCCGACGGATCGGAAGTTTGCGGCCATGTTTTCTATTCGATTCCAAGCAACCAGTTCGATAAACAGTCGATCACCAGGATCGATTACAACATCAACTCCAGAAACACCCTATATGGCCACTATTTCCTCGACGGCTATCAAATGCCGGCTCCATTTTCGCCAGACAACATCCTCGTAACCACTCAGAGCGGCAATATCGAACGGACGCAGTCCTTCACGCTTGGCGAGGATTTCGTCATTAATCAAAACGTTGTAAACTCCGCGCATTTAACGCTCCTTCGCCGCGTCGACAACCGCGGCTATAGCACTGCGGATATCAACGCGGGCACGCTCGGTGTGAATGCCTATCAGCTCCAGCAGCATGGCTTGCAGTTGACCGTGTCCACGTCGGGTAAGAATCATGGGTTCACGATTGGCGGCGGCACGAACTCCATCGCTCACTTCAATGACAACACGATTGCGGTGAGCGACAACGTCAACTGGACTCACGGCAAGCACCAGTTCATTTTCGGCGGCGAGTGGATTCACAACCAACTGAACATCAACAACGTTTATGAAGGAAATGGCGTCTTCGGTTTCAATGGCGAGTTCAGTGGCACCGGGCCGAGCGGAGGATCGACCGTTGCAGATGCGAATCTCGACTTCCTTTTGGGCTCCATGAGCAGCTTTCAGCAGAGCAAAGCTCAGCAGAACGCTCTCCGCGGCAACATTCCAAACCTCTATTTCCAGGATACATTCCATGCCTCTACACGGCTCACCGTGGTCGCCGGCATTCGGTGGACGCCGGCCTACTTGCCCGTTGACTATTTCAATCGCGGCGTAGATTTCAGCATGGCCGGCTTTTTGAATGGCACAACCAGCTCCGTTTATCCCAATGCGCCTCCGGGAATCAGCTTCTACGGAGATCCCGGCGTCACGCGGCAGTTTACGAAGAATTCGCCCAACCTGTGGTCTCCAAACGTCGGCATCACGTTTGATCCCGTTGGTGACGGCAAGACCGTATTCCGCGCCGGGTTTGAATTAGCCTGGGATCAGCCGAACTGGTTCACTTCGCAGCGCAACCAGCAGAATCCGCCGTATGCGACCGCAAGTTCGCCCGCTCCCGATTCCAGTGCCCCAATGCTGTGTTTTGACAATCCCTGGCTCACCGGCGGCAGTGGTAATGGTTGCGCCCAGACTGGCGGCAACACTGACCAGAATAGCTATCCTTCGCCTCAAGTCCCGACCAAGGCCACGGCCGTTTTTCCTGCCCACAGCCAGTACATCATGACCGCTCCGAACTTCGAGCCTATGGATACGTCGATGTGGACGGCCAGCATCCAGCATTCGTTTGGTCGCGGATGGCAGGTGCAGGCTCAGTATATCGGAAATAGGAGCAGCCACGATGCAATCGGCGATCCGATAGACCTTGCCGTCTTCATCCCGGGTGTATGGGGAGCGGGCGGTACTGGTTGCCAAGGCTTCGTTACTACCGGCCCAGATGCAGTGAAGCCGGGCAAGGCCGGAACCAACTGCTCAATAACTGGCAACTACGTATCGCGCCATACGCTAACCCTCGCGAATCCGATTACGGGCGCTCAATATCTGGGTGGCCAGGGAGGTTCTGTAATTATCAATGACAACGCCTGGTCGGACTACAATGGCCTTGTGCTGTCGTTGAATCATCGACTCTCTTCGCAGTTTAGCCTGCTGGCGAACTACACGTGGTCGAAGTGCCTGGACGTGGTGGACGCAAGCGGAGACGTCAACAGTTTGCCCGTGCAAGATCCGAACAATCTTCGCGGAGACTACGGTCCATGCGGACAGGACTATCGCAACGTCGAGAACGTTTCCGTTGTTGCCACAAGCACCGTGAAACGCTTCGATCACGTGTGGAACGCCGTTCTCAGTAACTGGCAGGTTGCACCTCTGATTCACGTGACCACCGGATCGCCCGTCAACGTAACCGCCGGAACGGACATTTCTTTGATTGATGTGAACCACGATCGTCCGAACCTCGTTCCCGGTGTTCCTCTCTATCTGCCTTCTCACGCATTCCACAACGTATCCGATCAGGCAGATGAGGGGTACCTGAACCCTGCCGCATTCCAAACCGTTGCAGCCGCCGCAGGGTGCACAGGCGTCTCGGCAAATCCCACTTCGACTCCGCCAGTGCCGTATTGCCCTGCACTCGGAACGTTCGGAAACCTCGGCAGAAACTCCGTCCACGGCATGACGCAGTTCCAGTTCGATGCCGATATTTCCCGGAAATTCCCGGTAACCGAGAGAGTCGCACTGACTTTGCGTGTAGAGGCCTTTAACGTTCTAAATCATCCCAACTTTGGCAGCCCGAGCGGCGGTTTGACCAGCAATGGCGTCACTACAGCTCCAAAGTTCGGCCTGATCAGTTCGGCGGGCGCGGCTCGCGTCTTCCAGGGAGCGTTGAAGCTGACTTTTTGATTTGGTCGCCCAATGCGTCAGCACTCGGCCGGGAGAAACTCCACCCCTCCCGGCCGAGCCTGGCGCAGAAAAGAGTCCGTACCCATACGGAAGAGTGGAACAAACGGTGTTCAGCTTTCTGCGGAAGGTTTAGAAACTCTAAACGTTTGGTTGAAATTTTTAAGATTTATTTCCGAATGCCGCTAAGTTTTAATGGTTCTGCTTTGCCGATGGGGCTTCCAAGGCTAGACTCACAACGCTTCAATTGGGGCTAAAGCGATGATTTCTAATCGCAACTGCAAAGAATTAGAAGTTCGCGTAAGTCCAATCTTCTCAATGAAACATTCCATTCTAATCGCAATCGAAATGCCCATTCTGGCTCCCCTCTCCTACGGTGCAGTGTGACCCGCCGCCGCGACTTTCTCAAAGCCGGCCTCGCAGGAGGCGTCTGTCTGGCCGCCGGTTCTCTCACGAAGCATCGCAGCACTTTTGCGCATGCTCTTCCCTCTGCGGATGACTCAAAAACTGCCTGGGACACACTTCCAAAGATCCTGGATCGCATCAAGCCTCCGAAATTCCCGAAGCACGATGTGGACATCACAAAATTCGGCGCCATAGGCGA
>DATEGW010000089.1:0-35818 GCA_035279845.1 Candidatus Acidiferrales bacterium
CAAGCGAACCGATGTGAACTCACGTCGCTTGTTCGACAAACCGCCCAACTCCCGATAAACGCGGTAATCGGAAAACCGGCCCATTGCCTAAATCGGGTGTGGCTCTCTAGATAACGACGCGTTCGCGGTATTCGCCGAAGGCGCGGCGAAGCGCGTCTGAGATTTCACCTACGGTAGCCAACGCTTCAACGGCCTCAAGAATCGCCGGCATCAGGTTCTCCGTAGTCCGGGCGCGGCGTTCGACCTCTCCGAGTACGGCCTTCGCGCGGTCCGCATCGCGTTTCGCCCGCACGGCCTGCGTGCGCGCTACTTGCGAGCGCTCGATCTCCGGATCGATGCGCAGCGTGGGAATCGGGCTTTCGTGCTCGGCATGGAAGCGATTCACGCCGACCACAACTTGTTCTCCACGTTCGACGGCCTGCTGGTATTCGTACGCCGAGCGTTGAATCTCCTGCTGCACATAACCGCTCTCGATTGCGCGCAGCATTCCGCCCATCTTGTCGATCTTTTCGATGTAAGCGCGGGCGCCGCTCTCGATGTCGTTCGTGAGTCGTTCGATGGCATAGGAACCGCCGAGCGGGTCGGCCGTTTGCGTAACACCGGTTTCATAGGCAACGATTTGCTGCGTGCGCAGCGCAAGGAGCGCGGCATCCTCCGTAGGAAGAGCGAGTGCTTCATCTAGCGCGTTAGCGTGCAGCGATTGGCAGCCGCCGAGCACGGCTGCGAGGCATTGCAGCGCGACCCGCACCACATTATTCTGCGGCTGTTGCGCCGTTAGCGATGAACCTGCCGTCTGCGCGTGGAATCGCAGCATCATCGAACGAGGGTCTTTTGCTCCAAAGCGGTCGCGCATCGTGCGCGCCCAGAGGCGCCGCGCCGCCCGGTATTTTGCCACCTGCATAAGAAAGTCGTTATGCGCGTTGAAGAAAAATGAGATTTGTGGCGCGAAGTCGTCCACGGCAAGGCCCGCCGCAACAGCCGCCTCGCAATACGCGATGGCGTTCGCCAGCGTGAATGCCACTTCCTGCACTTCCGTTGAGCCGGCCTCGCGAATGTGATAGCCCGAGACGGAAATCGCATTCCAGCGCGGAATCTCGAGCTGGCACCACGCAAACATGTCCGTCACAATGCGCATCGCCGGGCGCGGCGGATAAATATACGTGCCGCGCGCGACGTATTCCTTCAAAATGTCGTTCTGCACGGTACCGGAAAGCTTTTCCAATGCGACGCCTTGCTTTTTCGCAACCGCGACGTAGAGTGCGAGCAAAATTGCAGCGGTCGCATTGATCGTCATCGACGTGGACACGCGATCAAGGGGTATCTGATCGAAGAGTATTTGCATATCCTCGAGCGAGTCGATCGCTACGCCCACTTTGCCCACTTCGCCCAGAGCCAGCGGCGAATCGGAGTCCATGCCGATTTGCGTCGGAAGATCGAACGCGACGGAGAGGCCGGTCTGGCCGCGTTCGAGCAGATAGCGGAACCGGCGATTAGATTCAACAGCCGTGCCGAAGCCGGCGTACTGGCGCATCGTCCAGAGCCGCCCGCGATACATCGTCGGGTAAACGCCGCGCGTAAACGGAAATTCCCCGGGAACACCAAGCTCCGGCGAAGGATCCCAATCCAGCAGATCCTCCGGTGTCACCACCGTTTCAAGTGGCAGGCCAGAGGCCGAACCGGACTTCTTCTCGGGGAGCTTTTGTTGCCTGTTTGTTTGATTAGGAGCGCGATCTGATTTGCCGTCAGCCATCCGCGTCTACCGGATACGCCGTGCCCGGCGAAACGCGAAAAACGCAAACGCCGCCATCATCCCTGTGTATATCACCGCAAACGCAATAATCAGCGGCCAGTAGGTGGGGTGATATTTCCATTCCCGGTAAGCGGCTATCGCCCCGTAGATGGAAAACAGTCCGAAGAATACGCCCGTCGTTTCATGGAATACCTGGCGCACCACCCGCCAGATCACACGCAAGGTGATCAGGATGGATTGCCATAGTGTCGGGCCGACGTGCGAAGGCATGCGAGGATTTTAATACATTCCGAGCCGATTGGCCCTCTCTAGCAGCAAACGGCCAGCCAAAAAACCGAGTGAGCAGCCGGCCAGGGTCCGACCAGCCAGCCCTCTCACAAGGCCTCGATTTTTAGGGTGCCAAGACGGACCAAAAGTGCATTCTTAACGGGAGTTAACTGCCTTTTTGCGTCATACCGGCTGTCGCAAATGCTGCAAGAAAGTGCGTCTATTCCGCTCGCTTTAGCGCGCGAAGTTTGCGGCTGGCAAAGGTTCTCGCGAGCATCGGCAGCTTGTCATAAGGCAGCTTGCCGGCTTCGTAGAGCTTCATTTTCGCCTTTACGGCTTTGCGGCGGCGCCGCTGGCGCTTCTGGGCAACATAACGCTTGTCATGAGCCATTCAAATCCTCTTTTCGTAAGTCACTCGATTTTCGAAACTTAGCCCGACGCTCATCATCGCGAAACTTCATTTCGCATTACGGGAAAGTCGGTGCATTCGATTGTAACCGAGAAGCACCCCGATGCAAGTCCCCGCTGTGAATCGGCAGCTGCTTCCGCTAGCATATTGAACCGTGCCTCCTATAGCCATCTACGCCAATCGAATTTTGACGCCCATCGAGGAACTGAACGACGCAGTCATCCTCGTCGAGGGCGCAAAAATTACGGCCATCGGCCATCGCGATCAAATACAAGTCCCTTCTGATGCAGTGCATTACGCATCGCCTGGATCGACCGTCGTGCCTGGATTTGTGGACGTCCATATCCACGGCGCGGGCGGCCACGACGTGATGGAAGGAACCGCACGCGCTCTAGACAAGGTTACGGAAACTGTGGCGCGCTATGGGACAACTTCCATCCTGGCAACCACGGTGACAGCGCCCGTCGACGACACGTGCAAGGCGCTTGAAGGCATTGCACGTTACGTTCGCAATCACGAGCAACCCGAGGAAAATGGGAAGGTCGCTGCCGAGATTCTGGGTGTGCACCTGGAAGGCCCGTTTATCAGCAAAGCGCAACGTGGTGTCCACCCGGTCGACGCGCTGGTGAAACCGTCCGTCGAAATCCTCGAGAAATTCATGCAAGCGTCGGACGGGCTTGTGCGCATCGTCACGACCGCACCGGAGCTCCCCGGCGCCTTGAAACTCATTGAATATGCGGCAGTTCACGGCATCGTGCCGGCGATGGGTCATACGAACGCCACATACGACGAGGCACGCGCGGGAATTCAGGCTGGCGCGCGGCATTCCGTGCACACGTACAACGCCATGCGCCCGTTTGAGCACCGCGACCCCGGCATTCTAGGCGTAATCCTCACAGATCCCGAGGTAACGGCCGAAGTGATCGCCGATGGGCATCACGTAGCGGGCCCGGCGATTCAAGTTCTGATGGGCACGAAAGGCTTCGAAACCGTGATCCTCATCAGCGATGGTATTGCCGCCACAGGTATGCGCGACGGTACCTATCCCCTTGGAAACTTTAAGGTTACGGTCAAAGACGGTGTTTGCCGCAATGAAGAAGGCAAAATGGCCGGCAGCACGCTAACGCTCGACCGCGCACTGCGATTTGTGGTGGCGCTTGGCGTCCCGTTTGCGGATGCCGTAAAAATGGTGACAATCCAGCCGGCGCGCCGTGTCGGCGTTGCTGGAAGAAAAGGCATTCTAGCGCCAGGCTCCGACGCCGATGCTGTAGTTCTTACGCCAGACTTGCGCGTCGCGGGCGTGATGACGCGAGGGGCCGGATTGGCGCCGAACGATTGATCGAAGCAGCAGTATTTCAAGAATTCAGCGGGATATTTAACTCTTCTGCCAATTGATAAGGATCGAAAGGACTGCAGGAAAAGAAGCGGCCATCAATTTCAATCGTAGGAACCTTGCGGCGACCTTCGTTTACTTTGAGAACGATTCCTTCGGCGCCCGGTGTTTCGTCAATATTGATTTCCCTGAAGTTGATGCCGCGGTCTCGCAGGAACTGTTTTGCGCGGTGACAGTCGCCGCACCATCGCGTACCGTACATCGTGATTTGGCTCATTGCGCGTTTCTCTTGCGCGGATTGCGTCCGCGCGGGGGCTATCGACATTGCACCCTATTTGATGCGGTGATTCCAGCCCCGATTCACGACGGTGTCACGAATGGTAACGGTCTGGACGGGCGCCTGAACGCCATTGCAAATGATCAATGGCCGCCATCCTGCGTAGCGCCGATTCTGGCAGCCGCTTGCAACCCGGCAAGTGAGCGCTCCAGATCAACCGAAGCGTGGCGCCAGGCGTCATCTCCGGGAGCAGCTTGAGCTAGTCGTGCTCTTGCCGCTTCCGCTGATTCGCGGGCACGAGCGACATCTACGTCTTCCGCCTTTTCCGAAATTTCCGCAAGCACGATCACGCGATCGGGCAGCACTTCTGCATAGCCATGCGCAATCGTTAGATACCGCGGCTGACCATCCTTCTGATAGGTGAGGATACCGATGCCAAGTTCGGTGAGCAGCGGCGCGTGACCGGGCAGAACGCCAAGGTAGCCATCTTTGCCAGGCATCTCGACGGACTGCACCGTCTCCTGCAGCACGTGACGCTGCGGCGTAACGACTTGTAATTCGATATCGGTCGGTAGTGTCATGTGAATCGTCTGTGCAGTGGCGAATTACGCCGTCGCAGCCATCTTCTCCGCGCGTTCGCGCACCTCTTCAATCGTCCCAACCATGTAAAACGCTTGCTCGGGCAGATCGTCATGCTTGCCTTCGACGATTTCCTTGAAGCCGCGAACCGTGTCTTCGATCTTCACGTATTTGCCGTCAATGCCGGTGAACTGCTGCGCGACGAAGAACGGCTGCGAGAGGAACTTTTCAATCTTTCGCGCGCGCGCCACGGTCTGCTTGTCGTCGTCCGAAAGCTCTTCGATACCGAGAATCGCGATAATGTCTTGCAGTTCCTTGTAGCGCTGCAACACGGATTTCACCGAGCGCGCCACATCGTAGTGGTCTTTACCGATGATACGCGGATCGAGAATGCGCGAGTAGCTGGCCAGCGGATCGACGGCGGGATAAATTCCCCGCTCCACAATCTGCCGGCTGAGGTTCGTGGTCGCGTCAAGGTGCGTGAACGTCGCGGCCGGCGCGGGGTCGGTGTAATCGTCGGCAGGTACGTAAATCGCCTGCACGGACGTGATTGAACCATGCTTAGTCGAGGTGATGCGCTCCTGCAACTCGCCGATCTCGGTATTGAGGTTCGGCTGATAGCCGACGGCGGAAGGCATGCGGCCGAGAAGCGCGGATACTTCTGAGCCCGCCTGCACGAACCGGAAAATGTTGTCGATGAAGAGCAACACGTCGAGGTGCTCTTCGTCTCGGAAATATTCCGCCACGGTCAAGCCCGTCAAACCAACGCGAAGTCGAGCACCGGGCGGCTCCGTCATCTGGCCGTAGATCAGAGCACAGCGGGACTTTTCGGAGTTGCCGGGGACGACGACACCCGACTCCTGCATTTCGAGCCAGAGGTCGTTGCCTTCGCGAGTGCGTTCGCCTACGCCCGAGAAAACAGAAACGCCACCGTGCTTCATCGCGACGTTATGGATCAACTCCTGAATGAGCACGGTTTTGCCGACGCCGGCGCCGCCAAAGAGGCCGATCTTGCCGCCCTTCAAGTACGGCTCCATCAGGTCGACAACCTTGATGCCTGTCTCGAACATTTCCAGCGTCGTCGACTGATCTTCAAGAGAGGGTGCGGGCCGATGAATGGGATAGCGCTTGTCCGTGTGGACGGGGCCGAGCTTATCGACGGGTTCACCAAGCACGTTGAGCACGCGCCCAAGAGTGGCGCGGCCCACGGGGACGGAAATCGGCTCGCCAAGGTCTTCGACTTTCATGCCGCGCACTAGGCCTTCGTTTGGTTTCATCGCGACACAACGTACCCGGCCTTCGCCCAAGTGCTGCTCGACTTCGCACACGAGATCAATTGGCTCAGGAACGTCGTAACCTTCGCTGGTGATCCTTACTGCGCTGTGAATAAACGGCAGGTGGCCCTCTTCGAATTGGACGTCGACAACGGGCCCGATTACTTCGACCACATGCCCGGTTCTTTTGCTGTCAGTTGCCATAAAATCTCCCTGTCAAGGGGCGCTCAGCTCATTGCTGACGCGGCGCCGCTCACAATTTCAATCAATTCTTTCGTGATACTCGCCTGGCGAATCTTGTTCATGTCCAGCGTGAGGCGTTCAATTAGATCCGCCGCGTTCCGCGTGGCCGAATCCATTGCCGTCATGCGGGCAGCATGCTCGGCGGCCGCCGATTCCAGTAAAATCCGAAAAACTTCCGCCTCAAGATAACGCGGTACAAGACCCGCGAACAATTCCGCGACGGGTTGCTCGTAAATGTAGTCAACGACCCAGCCCTTACCGCTTGGCGCAAGATCATGCGGCAGATTCGCCTCATCCGATTTGCGCGACACGCCGACTGTTTCTTCCGCCTGCAACTCGGTCAAAACGGCTGGATCGATCGGCAATAGCTTTTGCACCTGGAGTTTCTGCACGAGGACGTTCTTAAATTCATTGTAGACGGCGTAGACCGCGTCCACTTCGCGCGCAGAATAGAGTTCAGCAATCTTCGCCGCGATCTCTCTTGCAGACGAAAATTCCACATTCGACGACACGCCGATCCATTCACCGGCGAAGTCGTAGCCGCGCTTTTTCAAAGTATCACGGCCTTTCTTGCCCACAACCATCACTTGCTTAGTTTTTGATTGATCATCGCGCAAAAATTGCAGGGAGCGTCGGATCACGTTCGTATTGAACGCACCCGCAAGCGAGCGGTCGCCCGTCAAAACCACAGCCAAGACGCGTTCTTCCGGGCGACGTTCAAGCAACGGATGCTGCGGCGTCTCAATGCGCGCCGCCGCGGAGCGCATCACGCGGAGAATTTCACGGGCGTAGGGACGCGCAGCAAACACACCTTCCTGCGCGCGCCGCAGTTTCGCGGCCGCCACGAATTTCATCGCGCGCGTAATTTGCTGCGTGCTCTTTACGGAGCGAATCCGCCGTCGATAATCAAGAAGTGTGGGCATCTACCGTGTCGAGATCTTCAAAACACAACCACGTTATCCTGAGCAAAATGAAGAACCTCGGTCTGTTGTCGCAATCTACCGAGCGGTCCAACCGATTCAATCGATCCGCACGCGCACGTCAATCCGCCGCTGCAGCTGCGCTCGCGGTCGCCTTAAATGCTTCCTTGAACCCATCCAGCGTGGACTTCAACTCTGCACGGATCGAATCATCCAGCGCCTTCTTCTCGCGAATGTTCGTGAAAAGCCCCGGATTGTTCGTCTCAATGTAGATATACATCTCGCGCTCGAACCGCCGCACTTCAGAAATTTCGAGATCGTCCAGATACTTATTGCTGCCGGCCCAAATGAGGACAATCTGGCGCTCGACCGGTAGCGGCTGATACTGGTCTTGTTTCAGGATTTCGACGAGGCGCTGACCGCGGAAGAGCTGCGCTTTGGTCGTCTTATCGAGCTGATCGGTGCCGAACTGCGCAAAAGCCGCGAGATCCCGATACTGCGCCATGTCCAATCGCAATGTGCCCGCCACCTGCCGCATGGCTTTGATCTGTGCATTGCCGCCGACGCGACTCACCGAAATACCTGCGTTAATCGCAGGGCGAATGCCCGCGTTGAACAAGTCCGCTTCAAGATAGATTTGGCCGTCCGTAATCGAAATCACGTTGGTCGGAATGTATGCCGAGACGTCACCCGCTTGCGTTTCGATCACAGGCAAAGCTGTCAGCGAACCTGCGCCGAGTTCATCGCTTAATTTCGCCGCCCGCTCGAGTAAGCGCGAATGCAGAAAGAAAACATCTCCGGGATAGGCTTCGCGGCCAGGTGGGCGACGCAGCAGCAAAGAAATCTCGCGATAGGATTGAGCGTGCTTCGAAAGATCGTCATAGAAACAGATCGCGTGCTTTTTGTTGTCTCGGAAGTATTCGCCCATCGCACAACCGGCGAATGGTGCGATGTACTGCATCGTGGCAGGTTCGGTCGCGGACGCGGCGACGACAATCGTATAATCCATCGCACCGTTGTCCGTGAGGGTCTTTACAACTTGCGCGATAGTAGAGCGTTTTTGCCCGATTGCGACGTAAATACAAATCATGTCGCCGCCGCGCTGGTTCAGGATCGTATCGAGAATAATCGCGGTCTTACCAGTCTGCCTGTCGCCAATGATCAACTCGCGCTGGCCACGCCCGATGGGAATCATCGAGTCAATGGCCTTGATTCCGGTCTGCAGCGGCTCGCGAACGGGTTGCCGGTCAATGACGCCCGGCGCGATTTTTTCCAGCGGATTGCGATGCTGGGTGTTGATGGGGCCTTTGCCATCAAGCGGCTGGCCAAGTGGATTCACTACGCGACCAATGAGGGCATCGCCGACCGGCACGGACATGATGCTGTTCGTTCGCTTTACCGTGTCGCCCTCGCGAATTTCGGTGTAGTCGCCAAGCAATACCGTGCCGACCTGGTCCTCTTCTAGGTTGAGCGCGATTCCGAAAACGCCATGCGGAAAAGCCAGCATCTCGCCCGCCATGCAGCGGTCCAATCCGTGGACGCGCGCGATTCCGTCGCCCACCGAAATCACCGAGCCGACTTCTTCAACGGCCACGGTCTGCTCATAATTTTCGATCTGCTGCCGCAAGATGCTTGTGATTTCGTCTGCCTTGATATTCGCCATCCGTTGCTCCGTGGCACAGCCACTCCTGGCCGTGCCTCCTTCTAATCTCTTTGCCTCTGTGACCGGTGGCTAATTCCCCTCGAGCTGTTCGCGCAGCCGGTTCAGCTTCTCCCGCACCGAACCGTCGTAAACCGTCGATCCCACGCGCACCACCGCGCCGCCGAGAAGCGACCCATCCTCGCTAAAACGGGCTTCGATCTTCTTCCCTGTCCGCCGTTCAAGAGCCGCCGTCAGCTCGCGACGTTCGGTGTCGTTCAAGGCACGCGCGGAGGTTACTTCCGCCCGCGCGATTCCCATTCGCGCATTTAACTCTTCGCCGAGTGCGCGATCGATCTCGCGGAGCAATTCGGTGCGTCCATGCATCATGATAAGGTGGATGAAATTCGATACGTTTGGATCGAGCTGCATGCGCGAAGCGAGCGTTTTGATCACGTTCTGCTTCACTTCGATATCGACGACCGGGCTTTCAAGAAAATTCCTCAGGTCAGCGGCAGAATAAAATGCGGCTACGAAGCTCTCGAAATCCGCTCTCACGCGCTGTACATTGCCCTTTTCCGTTGCCACGTCGGCCATAGCCACCGCGTAACGCCGTGCGACGGCTTCGCTCAATTCCGGCCCCCGTCAAGCGATTCCACAAACGCGCGAAATACTGCCGCTTCCGTGCTGGCCGTCATCTGGTCGCGCAACAGGACTTCAGCGCGTTCCACGGCCACGCGCCCCGCGAACGCCTTTAATTCGAGGCGTGCGGCATGTTCGGCGGCGGCAATTTCCGTATGACCTGCGCGTTCAATATTCTGCGCGTCTGCCTTTGCCATCGCGCGAATCCGCTGCGCTTCGTTTTCGTTGGCGCGTTGCGCGTCCGCCCGCAATTGCGCTACCTCGGCATCGAGATGCGACATCTTCTCTTGCACCATGCGGCGCTGATTTTCAGCCGCTTCGCGGGCGCGTTTCCCTTCCGCGATTCGCTGCGAAATCTGCTCCGCGTTTCGCCGAAAATAAGGACCCGCCTTCGCGAATCCCCAGGCGATTAAGCCGAAAACAATCGCAAAATTGATCCAGCGAAAAACCCAACCAGTTGCTGTGGTCGTCGTGTCACCGCTCTCCTGAGCCATTGCGGGCGCCGCCGCTAATGCGATCAGCATCGTCGCCGAGCAGAGGTTTCGGAAAAGCGGCTTCATTGCAAGACTCCCGCCGCTCCACGCTCAGGCCCTTTCAATACCGTTCGCGCAATCTCGGCCGCCAACTCAGGCGATTGTCGTTCAATTTCGGCGCGGGCGGCAGCAGTTTCAGCAGCGATCTTCTTTTTTGCGGCGACGACTTCTTCCTGGACCCGATTCCGCATCGCCTGCAACAGCCGCGTGCGTTCATCCAAAACGGTCTGACGCGCCGCCTCCTGCTCAGCAAAAATCTTCGCACGACCCTTTTTCAGCGCGTCATTATAGGCATCCAGGTCGTTCTTGGCTTCGGCTTCAACTACCGCTGCTTCGGTGCGGGCGCCTTCGATCCGTGCGGTCCGCTCCGCCATTGCTTTTCGAATCGGCGTGAAAAACGCCCACTTCAGAAAAGCGTAAAAAAGAAGAACGACAACCACTGTGGGCACAGATTGGAGAAACAGTTCGCCGAGCTGGTGCAGAATTTGCATCTTCGGAGGAACTTAAGTTAGCCGATGCTCCCGTTTTTGCTTCGAATCGGCGCGCCACGCCGCGCCCAGACACACAAATGAGGCCTTCAAAGAACGTCAATTATCGCAAACGAGTTGCGATGCGTCAACGCCGTCCGCGAACGCACGGCGATAAGCGTCAA
Source organism: Candidatus Acidiferrales bacterium (assembly GCA_035279845.1). Taxonomy (GTDB): domain Bacteria; phylum Acidobacteriota; class Terriglobia; order Acidiferrales; family UBA7541; genus Palsa-295. The sequence goes on from DATEGW010000089.1 coordinate 10,519, forward strand.
CGATAAGATTTTTATATCGCGGCGGGGACAATCGGCTTGAAAGACTTCCTGTAGGCAAAGAGCACCCACAAGACTCCAACGCCAACTACGATCCCGAATATCAGGCTCATCCGCATCATTGTCGCCGGAAATGCAGAGTCCATTGGCATTGAGGGCATTCCCCGAGAAGACTCGTACTCCATGACCGCTTCGAACATTCGATCGGACGCCCCGGGGATAAAAACGAGGCAGGCCATGTTCGCAAGGCCCAGAGCCTGATATGCAATGGCGGCGCCCAAGCCCCAAAGGCGTAATCGAATCAAGCCAATGCCGGCCACGAGACCGAGCGCGGCAAAGACTGCCAGGCACGCTCCAGCTGCACGACCCTGTAGCGCAACACCGAAAAAGAACATCGGGCTATGCAGAAGATAAATAAATGGGAAGATGCAGCTTCCGAGAAGGAGAAAGATCGCGACGAGAACAATAAGAGCGGGCCTACGCAACGCCGCATCTGGCAGCGCACCCATGATTTCCGGTGCATTGCTCGTTTGTGTGACAAGCTCCACGATCGAGGTTGGCTTGAATTGTTCCCTCACATTTCGCCGATTGAAAAAGTAAAGCCAAAAGCCGCCAAGCGCGGCGAAAAAACCGTAGAACAATCCGACTCCTACTCGCATAAATAGAATGAAATTCGGCGGCGTGCCTGGCGGCTGCGGAATAGGCAAGAACGCAAAAATCAACAGCGGAATCAGCGAGAAGAAGAGCATCAATGCGCTGAAAACGACCATCGAGATTCGCGCCCATTCGCGCAAATTCAACAGGCCAACGCCGGACGCGATTCCCCACGTGGCAAAGCCAAAACCAAAGAGGACTTCAAAGACCAAAACGGCGTGCACGATAGGCAGATTCACGTTCGGCTGGCGCGCGATGGCAATGGCCAAGGCGCTTAAACCGAGGAACAGAAGCGTGAATCCACAGCCTATGAACACGAGAATTGCAGAGAGCGTCACCCCGATCGAACGCTGCATGCTGCGCCTCCTTCTACCAGACCGCGGCTATATATCAGAATCAGTCAATCGCCTCATGCCCTTGGGACATTGCTGTCTTGCCATGTCGGCAGTTACTCCTTCGGCTTAGACATCAGACGCAGCGAGAGTGCGACGGAGACTTCGCGTGCGCGGTTGACGTTTACGTCAGTCGGAAACACAGCCGCATCTATTCCCAGTCGCGGCAAGAGCATGAAACCAAGACCTCCGGTGGGATTCCAACGGCCGAGCGTATAGCTTGCGCCGCCCCGCGCCGTCAGCATGAGGAATCGGTATTCCGAACCTGCGTGAAAGGCGTTGTCTTGGAACCCATACGCATAGTCGGCGAGCACCGACCAATGAGTTCCGTGATAACCGAGATTCCCCGCGTAGCGCACAGGCAGCGTCTGCCTAATATCGGCACCGGGCGCCTTAGAAGTTTCCTGAAAGCCGCCACTGCCATTCGTCACATTGGAGATTGTGTATTGCCGAACGGTAACATCGCTCCAATTGATGCGATTACCGATCCCGTTGACGCCGACGCCGACGTCCCACGGCCCGTGGACGATGCCTACACCCAAATCAGCGGTGAACCCATGCCCTACCGTCGCGCTTACGTAGGAAGCGACAACGGGTGTGCCACTGGGCGCTGTTGTAATTAGTCCGCTTGAGTCCGTCTGAAGCTGCGTGAACAAATCAAGGACGTCGTAGTGAACTCCGTAAAGATAGCTGAAGTTTGCTGCGACATAGACGCCGTCGCGTCCCGGCCCCACGCTGGTAAATGCGAATTTGCTGCGATAGCCGCCAGTAATTGCCACAGCGCCCTGCTGTGCGAACGCGTTCGTAACATGAAATACTGCATTCGCCGGGACCGTCACGGGAACCGGGCTGCTCAAGATATTAACCAGGCTCTGATCGATATCGATTTGATCGCGATCGGACAGATAGGGGCCCGCTCCGAGGTAGATCCCCTGAAATCCACCCTCACCAGTTTTGACAAACTTGAACGTGTGTCCCCAGTTCGGTGCCACCAGGCCTTCGGCAAGCAAGTGCGACGGCGGCGAGAAGCCTCTGTACGTGTTCAGATTGCGGCTGAGGGTGGCATTGCGGATGTCCCTCACGATGTCCTCAACGCCGGGATCTTGGCTTCTATCAAACGTGATGTGAAAAGGGTTGCCGATGTAATCGATGGCGCGAATGGCATCGAAATTCGGTTTATTCACGTTAAAAGTATCCAGATGCGACAGCACCTGAACTAATCCGAGCGGAATAACGAAGGCTCTATAGTGGGAGTCGTCGGGTGCAGCCGCGATCTCCGTAAACGCGAGGTTCCCGCTACCCGCGATCGCGTTGCCGCCCATCCCGATACGCCGGGCGTCCCAGCTGTAATTCTGAGCCACAACAGCCGAGGGCAAGAACACGGCTGCCGCCACAACAATGACGCCGACTCGCGTCAACCATGCCCTTCCGCGGAACCGGCGAGACGCACGCAACCGTTGACATTCCATGTTGAGCATTACTAGCCTCCCTCTGCAGAACCGACTATGGACGAAAGATGACGCGGCATCGCTGCCCGTGACGAAAAGCAGCACACAGGCTTATGCTAAAAGTTGAAGAAACCCCGTGAGGAAATGCTAATAGGTGTGGTTCATCAGCCGCAAACGATTTGGGCAGTGCAATGTCGAGTCAGTTATATGCGTTCTGTTCGGCGACGATGCGATTCGGCCGAAAAAAAACGCCCCGGTTGCCCGGGGCGCCTTTTGCCTTGATCCTGCCGTCTGGCAGGTAACTCGCTCAACATTGGAAGGGTAGCGAGTCTGTTGTTTTAATTGCCTGAGGAATTGGTGGAAGTTGACGCCTGCGTAGGCGCCGTCTTCGGAGAGCTCAGGTAGCCCACGATCTTATTCTTGCCGACCTGGTTCACCACGAACTCAAGGGGCGCACGCGCGCCGCTCGCGAAGAAATAGAGCGGCTCGTTGGCCGAGAGGTTCTTCTTTTCGTGGCGCTGGTCATCGACGAAGATCGTGACGTTATACTGGCTCTTCTTTGTATTGGTCCCGCGGAGTTCAACCATCACGTTACCCACCTTCTCGCGGGTGTTCTTCTTATTGATCGTGAACTCGTAGTAGTCGCGTTCGCCAAGGCGACGGAGTTCCTCGACCTCGTCATGATTGCGCGCGATGAGTGTGCCGAACTCGCCGTGCATCATGCTCATATTGCTCTTCGTCGTCTCGAGGTCAGTCTTGACGCCGGTCACATCGGTGCCGATTTTGTTCATGTCATCGATGCTGGCCTTGGTGGCGACCTGACCATTAATGTCGCTCAGATTACTCTGCAGAGACTGGATCTGCTTCGCATCATCAGCCTTGATCTTGCTGGCTTGGGCGCGAGCACGAGTCAGCTCCGTTTGCGTAAGCTTCATCTTATCGGTTACAACACTCAGCTCGCCTTCTAGCTGTGCGTTCGTGTCCTCGGCTTTGGTAAGGCGCTGCGCGAGGAGATCTTCGTTCTGCTTATCCGTTTGGCTCTGGGTGCTCAATGCCTGTTGAACCGTCTTCGCATGGCTGGACGCCGACCAACCAATAGCCAATCCGGTGATTGAAATAACTGCTAACGCTACAACGGCCAGCCCGATCCATCGGGGTGCTGAATTGTCGGTCACAATCACATCTCTTTCGTCGCTCATCTGCTTTATCCCTCCGTGGGAACCCCTTGCTGGCGAGCAATAGTGCAAGCCCTGCGCCAAAGGGGCGAACCTCGCAGCCCCCACGTAATGTACAGATTTTGGGCGGTTTAGGATAGTTATGGACGTGCCCTGCAGCCTTTGATGGGTAGCCAGACATTGAAATTCTTACACGATGTGTACTGTTTCCTACGCGGTGCGCTCAATGATCGGCCCTATTAGGCAATCTGGCATCGACTACGGGGACATCCGGTCTCGTCGCCTGAACACTGTCTGAAGAGAATCTCTCGGCAGATGTTATTTCTGAAACACCTGCTAGAATGGCTCATCCAAAAACCGGTTTTTCGCGCGCAGAGAATATCGGTTTCGCTGCGTTGCGCCGCGCCCCCAGTCGCAGGCGTTTGTAAGGAGCGTCCATGTCTCAACAGAGCGACCAGAAGCAGGCGTTTCAGCAAAAAGCCACGAAAACGATGCCCGGCATCGTCGAGAAGATCATAACTCCAATCATTCCGAACGAGCCTGAAAAGGCGCAGATCGCGCTCGAGGGAGCGGATCATCTGTATAGCGAAATTCGTGTCAACAATCGACTGAAGGATGAACACGGCAGAGAGGTGGCTTTAAAGCCGGGTGCCGAGGTTGACGTGAAAATCGAAGCGGACCGGACGCAACCAAGGTCGTGAACGGACCTTCTCCAAAAACCGCGCAGAAGCCGCACAAAGACGGCAACGGCCATTAGGTTTTCGTCTCCTCTTTCGATAGGTGCGCCGGAAATTTCACATGTTCTGGTCGGAATCCCATCCCGACCACTCGCGCCGGGAATCGTCTCAGGCACGGAACGGCACGAATCAGCTTCAAAGGCCAAGGAAGTTTAAGCGGAGCTGCATCCGTAAGAACGCGCCTAATCACATTGTTCTGTATGGCGACCTGCAACGATTGGGTTGCGCGTGTAGGAAACGCCCTCCGCCTCTGGACAGCTTGCAAGTCATCTTCGGTGAGCATGCCGCGTAGGAGCTTCGGGCCTAATATATTGGCCGTGGCGACTGCATCCTGAATAGCGAGGTTTATCCCGATTCCGCCGATCGGCGACATGGCATGTGCGGCGTCCCCGATGCACAAAAGGGCAGGCCGCGACCACGAAACCAATCGATCGACGGAAACCGTCAGCACGCTTACTTGTCGCCAGTTTTGTAGCTCTTCCACGCGATCCCGCAGGAATGCCTCGAGCGTTGCGATTTCCTCGCGGAATGCAGGAAGCCCACGCCTTTCCACATCCTCCGCCGTACCTTTAGGGATAACGAATGCACATTGCCAATAATCCTCGCGATTAAGCATTACCATCATCTTGCCCCGCTCGACGTGGCCGAACGTTTGGCCGGGATCGTTCTCGCGGCGGCTTAGCCGCATCCACATCACGTCCATCGGTGCCCCTAGGTCAATCACTTCGAGCCCAGCGCTCTTGCGCATTGCCGAACGGCGGCCGTCGGCGCCGATCGTGAGGTCGGCTCGCACGTCCATGGAGCCGTCCGGCGTTTTTGCGCGGATGCCTGTGATCCGTCCACCGTCTTCCATGAGTTCGGTTGCTTCAGCCTGCATCCGTAGATGAAAGCCCGGATACCGCCCGGCCTGCGCAGCAATGAAATTTAAAAAATCCCATTGCGGCATCAGCGCAACGAATTTGCAATGCGTCGGCAGGTGTGTGAAGTCGGCAATGCTTACGGTCTCGCTACCGATCTTGCCGGATAATTGGGTCACCTTCTGGTGCGGTCGTTTCAGGAACTCCTTGAGAATTCCAAGTTCGTACATCAGTTCGAGCGTGGAAGGATGAATCGTATCGCCGCGGAAATCGCGCAAGAAATCTTTGTGTTTTTCGAGCACGAGTACATCGACGCCGCCCCGTGCCAGCAGAAAACCGAGCATCATTCCAGCCGGTCCGCCGCCGGCGATGCAACATTGAGTTTGCACCTGCTCTGTCATCTCTCGCAAATACTGTCCGCTTGAAGACTGCGATATTAATGTAACATTCCCGCCCAGGCGCAGATTTTGTTCTGATTCTCCGAATTCAAATACTCGAATGCGCTACCGCGCTTGATTGGTCCTTTACGACGCGCTCGCAGAATTCTACGATGCGCGCCTCGGACCAGAACCGCTCTTCGCGCGACGAGGAAATAAATGCGCAATGGCCCCCGTAGCGCGTTGCGACAAGTTCAATAAGCGGATTCGCTGAATTCGCAGCACTCGCTATGGTGATGAAAGGTACGAAAGGGTCGTCTTCCGCGGCGAGTATCATCGTGGGCCGTGCGATCTTCGCGAGAAACTGATTGGCGCTGGCGCGGGCATAATAATCGCTTGCGTCATGGAAGCCGCTATGCGGCGCTGTGAGCGCATCGTCGTATTCGCGTACAGTGCGAATCTTGTGCAGTCCATTCAGCTTGTATGTCTCGGGAAATAGCACGGCCTTTTTTCGGATTCGCGCCTTCAATCGCCGTACGAAATGCCGCTGATAAATGAAATTTCGACGCTCCGCCAATGCATCGGCGCATGCCGCCAAATTGAGCGCGGGTGCCACGGCGACAAAGCCCTTGATTTCGCGCGGGGTTCCCTCCGCGAATTCGCCCGCCATTTTGAGAACGAGATTCCCGCCCATGGAAAAGCCGGCTGCAAAGAGGTTGGCCAGTCGATCCTTCCGAATCAATTCGAACAGCACGGCCCGAATGTCACAACTTAACCCGGAGTGATAGAGAGTGTGTGTTAACTCGTCACCGCCTCCACAGTTGCGTTGATTGACTCGAACCACATTAAATCCGGCGAGCCACGCCCTCTCGGCCGTGCCCATCACATATCCCGAGTCACTCGACCCTTCCAGTCCGTGCAGCAGAACGAGCGTGGGATGGAAACGTGGATTTTCTCTCCAATGGCACATGGCTCGGACGCGCGTTCCCGGTTCAGTTTCAAATAGGCGCGCTTCTCCGGCAGGAAGAGATGGAAACCGACGCCGCCACAGGTGAGCGGCAACCGTCATTAGATGTGAATTGCGAAGCGCCCAGTGCGGAATGAATTCGGTCATGCAGATCCAATCTTAAAGGTGGGCGTGCCGTCGCGCAAATTCGGAAGACCTTTGCGATGCACCTATGAGTCACGTTTACAGCATTCAAAGTATTTACGATTCAGGCGTATCTGCACCATAAAGCCAAGCGGGCTTCAGACTTGAAGTCTCGTGGCGTGTGTACTAAGGGCGTTCCGATGACGATGTTTACTTGCCTTCTGTCCGGCTGTGGTGATGAATCTCCGCAAACAGGCAACGCGCAGGTCCTCAGCACGCCTCTGGAAATTGCGGATCAGTATACGCATCGCGCGAAGGTGCAAGGGAGCTCGTCCCACGAAGAGCTAGGGGCTGATTAACGTAAGACTTCAAAGAGGTTGCTGTAATCGTCAGTCCACAGGTGATCCTTTGAAGGGGGGATAATCAGGCCCTTGGCTTCAATTTCGCGGCGTCCCTCGAATCCGCCAGGGCTTCCGACGAGCACCCATATCGAAGCGAAAATTCCCTTCGGCGGATCGTTCGAGTTATGAATGAGTACGGCTTCTTTATGCAGGTTTGCCGCCGCCGACGCTACGACCGGTTCCAAATCCAGGTAGCTATTTGAGATGTGAACGGCAAGGACTCCGTCAGGCTTAAGCTGCTGAAAATAAAGCTGAAAAGCCTCGTGAGTGAGCAGGTGCACGGGAATCGAATCGCCGCTGAACGCGTCCACTACGAGCACATCGTAGTTTTGGGGCGGCTGGCGCTCCAGCGAGAGGCGCGCATCTCCTTGGATGATATTGATCGTCGCTGGCGAATCCTTCAGGAACGTGAACTCCTGTCGCGCGAGATGGATCACGAGTGGATTGATCTCATAGTAGGTGAAATAGTCCCCTGCGCGACCGTAAACGGCCGTTGTACCCGCGCCCAATCCAATGATTCCGATGCGAACAGGTCCTGCCTTTTCAGCGGCTTGCAACGCTACACCGATCCCGGAATTGTGGCTGTAGTACGTGGTCGCCCAACGACGGCGATCCCGTGCCAGAAACTGAGCGCCGTGGTTGATCGTGCCGTTTACGAGTGAACGGTATGCAGGCTTCTCGCCTACTTGGGAAATCGAATCTCCGCGGATAATCGCTACATTGGGAGCGGAGCCGTCCATCACGCGCAGAACGCCATAAAAATTGCGTACTGTTAGCTGGGCAGAAATCGCGTAGTTTCTTGCGTTTACGGCGAGGCTCGCAGCAATTGCAATCGCTAGAGCTGCGAGGGCGAAGCCTGCGGGGCGCAGCTTGGCAATGGAAAATGGGCTCCCCGGCTCGATAGCGTAAACGATCACGATTAAAACCGCGCACATACCGATCGCTACGTGTAACTCATAGAAACCGGCGAAGATGTTCGGCGCGACTGCGGCGACGAAGACGGCGCCGAGCGCGCCTCCCGCCGCAACCATCAGGTAAAACGAAGTCAGGTGCTGCGGGTCCGGCTTAAGCCGCGCAAGTTCGCCATGGCAAAACATGCAGGCCACGAATAGACCCACGCAAAACAATGGAACTGCTACCTTTACAGGCATTTGCAGAAATGACGGCGAAAGCGCATATGTCATCCCGCCGAGCACAACGGCAAGCAGGCGAAGAAAAACGCTGCGCGGATAAAAGGAGTGCGATGCGAAACACAGGATAAACGTAAGTAAATAAAGGCTTAACGGAATGATCCACAGGAGCGGAACGGCAGCTATGTTTTGCGTGATGTGATTCGTAATTGCGAGCAGCAAGGCCGATCCACATGCCGCAAGCGCGACCCAAAGGAGCTGCATGCTCCAGCTTGGATATCGAGTAGATATAGCATTTTCAATGACTTCCGGGCAGCCGCGATGGGAAAATGCTGTGGCGACACACAGCGCCACGAATGCAGCGTAGGTGACTGACCATGCGATGGCTTGATGATGCGTGGTGAGCCAGGGTTCGACGGTAACGGGGTAGCTGAGGAGCGCGAGCATCGAACCAATGTTCGACAGCGAATAGAAGCGGTACGGCTCGACCCGGTGTTGTGCCGCGTACCAGCTTTGAAACAAAGGACTTGTAGAGGACAGCAAGAAATACGGAAAGCCGATGGTGGCAGCGAGCAGCAGGAGAATGTGTGCCGTTGGGCTTTGCGACGGCGTTGGCTGCCATGAGGACTTCGGGTAAACAGGTAAAAACAAAATACTAAGGATCAGCAATGCGGCGTGAATGCGTGACTGCGTCGTGGCTGCGAATTTTGAGGTAAGCCAGTGCGCGTATGCGTAGCCTAGAAGCAGCACTAACTGAAAGAAAAGAAGGCAGATAATCCAAACCGCTGCGGCACCTCCAAACCACGGAAGAATGCGTTTGGCGATCAGCGGCTCGATTTCAAAGAGCAGAAATGCGCCTACGAAGATCGTGACGCCATAAGAAATTCTTGAGTTCATTTTTGCCGGATTGGATTTTCCGCGCCGCGATCTTATATGTAAAGACTCAACTTTTGGAGGGTGAATTTGTGCCAATTTTGGCGCGTTTGGCGCCATAAAAATGGCTTAAGTGGCCTTAAAAGACGAAGAATGGCGCGTTTGGCGCACGATTTTCAGCAAGTTGCTGTTTCGCCGCGCAGGGCTGGGTTTTGAGACTTCCTATCAGCCGAGCGGCCCTCGCCAAACTAGGCGTGGTGGTATTCTTTTCGTTCGTTATGACTAATGGGTCTGCTAAGCAGCTGTGGGCGTTCGATCACCTCGCGGCGATTGCGCATCTTACGAAGGACGATGCGCGGCTGGCGCAGCTCGTGGCCAATGCCCGCGATTTTCACCTGAATATTGACGAGCTCGAATCGCCCTACGAAGCATTGCTCGAGGCAATTGCCTACCAGAGCATTTCCGGCAAAGCGGCACGGACGATCTTTGCGCGCGTCAAGGCGCTCGGTTCGCATGACCGGCCCCCGACGCCGGAGCAAATTTTGGCGGCTTCGCCTGAAACTCTGCGCGAAGCGGGTCTCTCGTTCGCCAAAATCGCCGCTGTGCGCGACCTCGCGCAGAAAACGATTGATGGCATCGTTCCCACTCTCGAAGAGGCGCACAAAATGTCCGACGAAGAACTCGTCGCTCGCCTCGATTCCGTCCGCGGCATTGGCGCATGGACTGTTGAGATGTTTCTGATCTTTCGGCTTGGGCGCCCAGACGTGCTTCCTATCCATGATTACGGTGTCCAAAAGGGCTTCGCGCTCCTTTATGGCAAACGAAAAATCCCCAAGCCCAAGGAATTGGCCAAATTCGGAGAACGCTGGCGTCCTTACCGGACCGTCGCGAGCTGGTATATGTGGCGCGCCGTCGAAGTAGCCGGCAAAGACGCGCGCAAGGTAAAAAAACTTCCCACGAAAAAGAAACGAATCATCGTCAAAAAGCGCGTTCCGGTCAAACGCACGGTACGAAAAAAGCGAGCAAGGAAATAGTCGGACATCGTGGTCACAGCGAGGCGGAGCTTCGAGTGCCGCGCTGAAGGACGCGGCTCTACATTTAAGTCCAAACCCCGTGCTGCGAAATGGAGTTACGGTTCTGTGCGGACTGCTAGGAAGAGCGAAGCGAATCCGATCAGCAGGACTGCCGCTTCGAGATCGACGGAAGCACTGTGCAGGCGGTCAAATTCGGCCCGAAGCGGATTCGTCGAAGGCGTGGCTGCAACCGAGATCATCTCCCGTCGCAGCCCGGCCATCGGCCGGATCACAAGGTGCTGCGAGACCATCGTTAGCACGATCATTAGCGTGACGCCCGCTGCGGGCAACATCAATCGTTTGGCTGTGGCTTGCGATGTGGTCGCTAGAACGGCCGAAGCGAGCATAAAGAGCAGCCCCGCGGCTACGCCTAACGTATGCAGGCGCGTGATCGCAAATTCCACGACGAGTCCCGTTTGGTCCTGGTTCGGTATGACGCGAAAAAGGCCGGGAGTGATCGCGATGAAGTAGAGAATCGATCCGAGCCACGTGCCGAGCGTGAAGAACTGGACGAAGCGGAGCGTGTATTTCATCGGCAGACGCCGCAAATTGTATCGCAATCAGGCGTGAGAGTGCGCGGCGCAAGCGAGATTCCTCGGGGGACTAAAGCGCGAGCTGGTTGGAGACGCTCTAAGGGACTGCAGCAAGCATGCGCTCCTACGCGCGGACATGTTCATAGGCAGTTTCTTCCTCAATCTTCTGGCTTCTTGGGCTTGTGCGCGTTGCGGACGTGCTCTGCGAATGCCTTGCTCAAGGAAGGCTTGCTGTCCTTGGGGAACACCAACCCACAGACAGAGCAGCGCTTTTTACCCAGCACGGTCGTCAAATATGGAGGGATTTTTTGTCGGTGCATCGCTGTAGAATTTGCCTCTCGGCCGATTGCGACACAATGCATGCAGTTTTGTAAAATACAGCGAACATAGGATGGGAAAGTTCTGATGCAAAGCTGTAAGTGCTCTGCAGGCCTTCATCGGACCGCCGATGTCTCATCCACTTCTTGGGCACATGCCGCGAAATCAACTATTCAGACAGCCAAACGATCGGTGGCAGAATCAGATTGGAGCGCGGCTTGGGAGTGGTGGGCGATGAAGGACTTGAACCTTCGACCTCTCGCGTGTGAGGCGAGCGCTCTAACCACTGAGCTAATCGCCCGCATCGAATAAAGCGCCGGCTAAACGGAAGCCGGTCGCCGCATAAGCAACAGCGGGACTTATTTTTTGTAACAGAAGGCTCGGCCAATTGCAAACGACAGCCAATATAAATAATGACGTCACAGCGGCGGCTTCCTCGCGCCAACTGATGGATTTGCAGCGTTCGATTGGACGCGTGGTAAAGGGCAAGGATGAAGTGATCCGCATGGCGCTCACCACGCTGCTCGCGCGTGGGCACCTGCTGATTGAAGACGTTCCTGGCGTGGGAAAAACGACGCTGGCGCAAGCACTGGCGCGTTCGTTCCACTGCTCATTTCAGCGGATACAGTTCACCTCAGACCTGCTGCCTTCGGACGTGATCGGAATCAGCGTCTTCAATCCCGCGACTCAGGGATTCGAATTCAAGCCCGGTCCGATCTTCGCGAATATCATCGTGGCGGATGAGATCAACCGCACCACGCCGAAGACGCAATCCTCGCTCCTCGAGGCCATGAACGAATCGCAGATTACGGTGGACAACAATACGCATCCGCTGCCGAAACCGTTTCTCGTGCTCGCGACGCAGAATCCGATCGAGCATCACGGTACTTATCCGCTGCCCGAATCGCAGCTGGATCGTTTTTTGATGCGCATCCGGATGGGCTATCCCGGGCGCGAAAGCGAGAAGGAGATTTTGCGCAACGGATCAGCACCCGCCGGGCGCCCTGCGGCGGAAAAAATCGAGGCGATGATGGACGCTTCGGACGTTTATGCGATGCAGGAGGCTGTCACCCACGTAAAGGTCGACGAGAGCCTACTGGATTACGCGCTCGAAATCGTGGATCGCACGCGCCAAAGCGAACAATTGAGCCTGGGCGTAAGTCCGCGCGGCGCCGTGCTGCTGCATCGCGCGGCGCAGGCACGCGCATTCCTCGAAGGGCGTGATTATTGCGTGCCCGACGATTTCAAACGGCTGATCGTTCCCGTGTTTGCGCACAGAGTCGTGGTCAGTTCGCGTTACGTCTCAACGCAGAAAAAATCGGAGCAGGCCGAAGCGATACTCGGCGAAATTTTGGAGACAACGCGCGTTCCGCTGTAATTCCAGTGCGACAGCGGCGCGTGCCTGTGCGCGCTCTCACCACTGGGAACACTCCACACCCATGCAAGAATCGGCTATGCCACCTCGCCGCTGGTTTCGTCCCGCCGAACGCGCTGCATGGCGCAATTTCGGGATCGCGATGCTCGCGCTTTCGTTTGCGCTGGTGCTGGCGCTTTTCTCTGCCGCGGTCGCAAGCCAGGGACGCATCTGGCTCGCAGGATTCACGGGAGTCGGCGCGCTAAGCGTCGCTATATGGGTTGGCGTTACCATCGTGCCGGCGATGGCGCGGCGAACGAGCCTGCGCTGGATCGCCTATCAGATCGATTACCGATTGACGCGCGACGGCGTGATCTATCTTTTTGGCGTTTTGATTCTCGTGCTCGCCGCCGTAAATACCGGCAACAATTTGCTTTTCATCATTTTGAGTTGCGCGCTCGCAGGCATTCTGATTTCGGGCGTTCTTTCCCGGGCAGTGCTTACCGGCATCGAGTTGAAATTCGATCTGCCTGAACACATCTTCGCCGAGCAGCCCGTACTCGCGGAAATGGAGCTACGCAACGAGAAGCAATTGTGGCCCTCATTCTCGCTGCGAGTACTGGGTGAAGGAACGAACAGCGGCGACGAGCAGATTCTCTCACGCGCCGTATATTTCCCTTATATTCCGCGGCAAAGCTCAGCGCGGCAGAAAGTCGAACTGCGATTTCCACATCGCGGGGTCTATCGGCAGGACGCTTTCGCAGTTCGCACGCGCTTTCCATTTGGTTTTTTCGAGAAGACGCGGCGAGTCGATTCGCACTCGCATATAACCGCATATCCACCCGTCGGGCCAACTGAACAGTTCTACGAAGTGCTGCCGCTGCTTAGTGGCGAAATGTCGAGCTATTTTCGCGGGCGCGGCGTGGAGCTACATTCGCTGCGGGAGTACGTTCCGTCGGACAGCGCGCGCGCCGTGGACTGGAAGGTGACGGCGAAAATGTCACGCATGATGGTTCGTGAATTCGCACGCGAAGATGAACGGCGAGTGATGATTGTGTTTGACCCATTTGTAGGTCCGGCAAACACGGGCACGAGTGTGACGCGCTTTGCGACGGATGACGCTATGGACCGTCAAACGCGCTTCGAACGCGCCGTTTCCCTCGCTGCGTGCATTGCTTGGCACTTCAACGAGATCCAGTCGGTCATGCAGTTTCGCACAGACAGTTTTGTTACGGCGATGGCGCCCGCCGGCGAAATTATTTACGACGCTTTACGCACGTTGGCGCTGGTCGAGCCGAACGAAAGGGCACACGGCGGCGCATTCATCGACGATCTTGCCGCTGAGCGCGATATTTTCAAAATTATCCTCACGGCGCGGCCGCAGCGCAGCATTCCCACGGCGCTTTGGACTTCGTCCTACTTCATCTTCATCGATAATCTCTGACGTTCACGCGCACACTGAATTCCTTCTTTCTCGTCGTTAAGCTGCTTTACGTTCTTCGCCTACTTCATTCAGAATATCGTTCGAATGAACAGCCGAATCTCTCCCCGCGCATTGACAATCCTGCGTCGACAAGTGCTCGCGTGGTTCGCCATAAACCGGCGCGCCCTTCCTTGGCGGGCCAGCCGAGACCCGTATCGGATATGGATTGCTGAAATCATGCTTCAGCAGACGCGCATTGCGGCGGTGATCCCTTACTACGACCGCTTTTTGGACAGATTCCCTACTGTGGAATCGCTAGCGGCAGCACGTATCGACGCGGTGCTGCGGCTTTGGTCTGGGCTTGGTTATTATTCGCGGGCGCGCAATCTGCATCGCGCCGCGCAAAAGATCGTGGCGGAGCACGCGGGCGAATTCCCTCGCTCAGCTGAGGCTGCGCTCGCGCTACCGGGCATCGGCGAGTACACGGCCGCGGCTGTGCTGAGCATTGCCTACGATGTGCCGCTCGCCGTGCTCGATGGCAATGTGGCGCGCGTGCTTGCGCGGCTTGGGGCTATCCGCGGCGACCTACGCGAGCCTCGCCGCTGGCGTACTCTGGCGAAAAGCGCGCAGCAGTTGCTCGCGCCGCACGCGGCGGGCGATTGGAATCAGGCGTTGATGGAGCTTGGCGAAGTAATTTGTACGCCACGCAACCCTCTCTGCGCCGACTGCCCGATCGCAAAGGTTTGCCGCGCGCACGCGCTTGGCCTCGCTGACCGTATTCCTGCGCCGCGTCGCAAACGTGCTCCGGTAAAGCTTCGCATCGCCGCCGCCATTTTGCGCGATCCCGAAGGACGCGTGCTTCTTGTGCGCGATCCGGGCGCCCACGATGGGGTCCTCTTTTCGCGGATGTGGCAATTCCCTGCCGTCGAAGTCGTCGAACATGCTGAAAACGAGCTCGCGACGTATCTGGCGGAAACGCTCGGCTTGAAAGCGCTCATGCTGGAAAATTTGCGGGGGGTGCGGCACGCCGTGACATATCGAAATATCGATCTAATACCATTTCTCGCTCACGTACGGGAGCTACCGACGCTAAAGCGCACGCGCATTCTGCCTCTCGATGGCCTGAACAGCGTGCCTGTTTCCAGCGCTACGCGCAAAATCGCGGCTGCCCTTCAACAATGAATTGCCATACGAACTGTTAGGCCCACCCGGATTGCATATTAAACGATAGGCGGCGAGGCATTTTGCGCTTCTCCATACGCCGGCCGCGCCGGTGTTAGCATCGAAGAGAGCATGGCTTCCGCGACGCAATCCGAGACGGTGGGCGCCCGGGTAATCCCCGGCGGCTCGGCCGTTCAGCGCTATTTTGAAGTGTCGCTTTTTCTGCTCGTCGCGACGGGCGTGATTTCGATCGTCTCCACCGGCAAGCTCGATGCATTCACCACCGCCATCGTTCCGCTGGCAATTGCATACAAAGCGTTTCGCCTTTGGCGCGGCCGCGGGCCGGAACTCTCCACGCAAATGGCGACATGGCTCGTGCTCGCATATTTTTTATTCTTTCCGCTTGATCTCTGGGTACTTTCGCGCGGCCGCGCCGAAGGGGCTCCGAATCCGGCCTTATATGCCGCGCTGCTCGCGGCGATTCACTTGCTTCTTTTCGCGGTCATCGTGCGCCTTTATTCGGCGCGGACGAATCGCGACCACGCTTTCCTGGCCGTCCTTGCCGTGGCCGCAATGGTTTCGTCCGCGATCTTAACGGTGGAAACAGGATTTATTGTCGCGCTCGCAATTTTTCTTATTCTCGCCGTCTCCACGTTTGTCGCGATGGAGATTCGGCGCAGCGGTGCAGACGCCGTGTCGCCGCCGCTCGATCCGGGAACGCCAATTTCCCGGCGCTTGAATCGTGCTCTTGGCACGGTGTCGCTTCTCGTAGCCTTCAGCGCGCTCGCGCTGGGCGTCGTGATTTTCTTTATGATTCCGCGCTTCACTACTGGCTATATGAGCGCCTTCAACTTGCAGCCGAATATGACGACCGGCTTCAGCGAAGACATGACGCTCGGTACGATCGGTGAGATCCAGCAGAACACGGCAGTCGTGATGCGCATTACGGTAGACAATCCTGAGCGCGCGCAAGACGTCCATTGGCGAGGCATCGTCCTCACCACGTTCGACGGCAAGCGATGGTTCACGCAGGCACACAATGACGATCTGGTGCTCGCGGGCGCGGACGGCACTTATTACTTCGGCGGACCTTCAGGACAGAATGATTCGGTGCCCATTCGCTATACGGTGCTGATGGAGCCGATGGCGACGTCCGCGATTTTTATCGCGCCGACGATTCAAGCCCTTCGCGGCAATTTTCTGGAAGATACGGTGCGGCCGGGTACTCTGCGGCGTCGTTTCCTGCTCATGGACGACACCGGTTCGGTCTTCAATAGCCAGCGTATCGGCGTGAAGGTTCGCTATGAGGGCGTCTCGCGGCTGCCTCGAATTCCGGCTTCGGAGCTTCGCGCTCTGCCCGCCGTCTATTCGAACAAGATTCAAGAAACATATCTTCAGTTACCGCCAGGTCTCGATCCGCGGATCAAGCAACTCGCGGAAGATGTCACATCGCATGCCTCGAATCCCTACGACAAGGCCTCTGCGATCGAGCTTTATCTAAAGGCACATTACGCCTATACGCTCGACCTGCGCGGCGATCCCGGCGACGATCCACTGGCATATTTTCTTTTCACGCGACGTGCGGGCCATTGCGAATATTTCGCCTCAGCAATGGCGATCATGTTGCGCGAAATTGGGATTCCCTCGCGCTACGCGACCGGTTTCCTTCCCGGCGAATTCAACGATATCGGCGGCGATTACATCATCCGCGCCAGCGACGCACACGCATGGGTCGAAGTCTATTTTCCCGGCTACGGGTGGATGACGTTCGATCCCACGCCCGGTAGCGACCTAAAGCGTCCATCCGGGCTCACCGCGCAGATCGCGATGTACTGGGACTGGTTCCAGCTCACGTGGAGCGAGTGGATCGTCAATTATGATTTCGCGCACCAGATTCGGCTTACGGATGATACGCAACAGGCAACGCGCGATTTCAGTGCGCGTGTCCGCGAATGGTATCAGACGAAGCAGCAGCACGCCATGAGGCTGCTGCTCGCGCTCGACGCACACATCGAGGCTTCATCTTTTACTCTGCCCGCGCTACTCATTTTCCTCCTGGGCCTGCTTATGTGGCTACGCGGACGCGCATTCATCCGCTATGCGGTGGCACGTTGGCATCTCGGCGGGCGGCGTGGCAGCAGCCTGACGCCTTCGCTGGCCGTTTTTGAATATCAGGAGATGTTGAAGATGCTCGAAAAGCGCGGCTGGAAGAAGATGCCTTGGCAGACTCCGCGCGAGTTCGCAGCCGCGATTCCTGCCACAGAAGTCGCGGCGCCAGTGCTGCAGCTTACGGAACTCTATCAGGCCGCTCGCTTCGGCAGCATCGCTCTGCCCTCCGAGCAGGCCACGTTTCTGCTTCGCTCGATTCGCGAGCTGCTTCGGACACCTAAGCCGGCGCAGTGAAGCGGTCCGGCGTATACTCAAGCATTCCCCGTATTTAACCGACAGACGGAAATCGCCAAGCTAAAAGTGGCTCTTGTTTCGGAAGGAGAAGGCGATGGCCTCGAATAAATGTGCTCACCCGAACTGCAGTTGCACGCCGGCGGAAGGCAAGAAGTATTGCAGTCCTCAGTGCGAAGCGATGGAAAAAACTCCCGATGTTGACTGCAAGTGCGGCCATGCCGGCTGCCGTGGGCGCATGACCTAGGCGCGCCGTTTTTTAGGGCTATTTGAAATAGACATGCTTGGTGTGCGTGTATCAAGCAGCAACATCGTTTTTGATCCGTTATAATCTCCCCCGCCGCAACTTTCTCTATCAGAGCGACGCCCGAATGACGCCGCAACTACACACCGACCGCCTCATACTGCGTCCGCTGGAACTTGATGATGCGGAACAGGTGCAAATTCTCTTTCCACAGTGGGAAATTGTCCGTTTTTTGGCGAACCGTGTTCCGTGGCCTTTTCCGCCGGATGGTGCACGATCGTTTTACCGCGATGTGGCACTGCTGGCGGCGGAGCGTGGCGAGGCGTGGCATTGGACGCTTCGTTTGAAGACCGATCCGGCGCGCCTGATCGGCAGTATCGGTCTGACGAAGGGCGAAGATGACAATCGCGGCTTCTGGATCGGCATCCCGTGGCGGGGACAAGGCCTGATCAGCGAAGCGTGCGACGTCGTCACGGATTTTTGGTTCGACGAGCTGAAATTTCCTGTGCTGCGCGCGCCCAAGGCGGTCGCGAATCTTGCTTCGCGGCGCGTTTCCGAGAAGCAAGGCATGCGCGTGATTCGCACCGAAGAGCGAGACTACGTCTCTGGACGTCTTCCGAGCGAGGTATGGGAAATCACGGCTGACGAGTGGCATGCGCGGCGAACGGGTACCGGCAATTAGTAGCTTAGCTTGTCACACAATCCTCTCGCGACATCGATGTGATCGCATAGAACGCAACGTGGCGTTCCGCCATGCTAGAATTGATTGTTTCCACGCCACGTAAGGACGCGTACTGAATGCCGAAGGTCGGATTTATCAGCCTGGGATGCCCGAAAAACCTCGTCGATAGCGAGGTGATGATGGGCATTCTTGCGCGCGCCGGCTACGAGCTGACGCCGCGCGCGGGCGAAGCGGACGTGCTCGTGGTGAACACGTGCAGCTTCATCGCGCCGGCGCAACAGGAATCGGTGCAGTCGATCCTCGAAATGGCCGAGTACAAGAAATTCGGCCGCGCGCAAAAGCTGATCGTGGCCGGATGCATGGTCGAACGCTACCGCAACGAAATCCGCGAGCAGATTCCCGAAGTCGATGCTGTGATCGGCACAGGCGAAGTGGAAAAGATTCTCGCAGCCTGCGAAGGCGAATTGAACCCGGGCACAACCGACGGCGCCGAGGAATCGCCCACATATCTTTACCACGATGCGACGCCGCGCATTCTCGCGACGCCGCGTCATTCGGCCTATATCAAAATCAACGAAGGTTGCGATCATCCGTGCACGTTTTGCGTGATACCGCAGCTTCGTGGAAAATTTCGCAGCCGCCGATTTGAATCCGTCGTTCGCGAAGCGCAAAATCTTGCAGCCGCAGGCGTACGCGAGATTTCGCTGATCGGCCAGGACACTACGTATTACGGCGAAGACCTGGGCATTCGCGACGGCTTGCCGCTTTTGCTCGAGCGCCTCGCGCAGATTGAGGATCTCCTCTGGATTCGCTTCCTCTATTGCTATCCGAATCGCATCACTCCAAAGTTGCTCGATACCATTGCGGCACATCCGCGCCTGGCGAAATATCTCGACATTCCGCTCCAGCATGCGAGCCGAAGCGTGCTCGCGCGCATGAAACGCGGTTCGAACGCTGACGCATTCCTGAAAATGCTCGATCGCATTCGCAATGCGATTCCGGGCGTCTCGATCCGAACGTCGTTCATCGTAGGATTTCCGGGCGAAACCGATGCCGAATTTGACGAGCTTTGCGACTTCGTGAAGGCAGCGCGGTTCGATTGGATGGGCGTCTTCGCATATTCGGACGAAGACAAGGCCAAGAGCTACGGTCTGGAAAATAAAGTCGAAGAGAAGACCATTGCGGCGCGGCAAAAAGCTTTGATGACGCTGCAAAAGGGGATATCGCGGCGAAAATTACGGTGTCACGTCGGTGAGCGGATGGAGGTGCTGCTTGAAGGACCTTCAAAGGAGACCGATTTCGTCTGGGAAGCGCGCCACCAAGGCATGGCCCCCGATATCGATGGAAAAATCTATATAACGGAATTTGTTGGCGTGAATGAGGTATCCGATTTACCTGCTGCTGGAACACTGGCAACCATCGAAATTACCGAATCAAAGGATTACGACCTGATTGGGCGCGCGGTGGAGTTCGCAACGCCTATTCCTGAGACTATGGTTTCGGATTCAAAGAATTTCTTCCCGATTCTGCACCGCTGATCGACCTGCTGCACACAAACCAAGCGTTCCTTTTAGAAATACAACATTTCGCACGACTAAAAATGCGGAGAAGCCCGCAGGTCATGGTTCGATCCCGTTCGTCGCGTCAGGGCCGCAGCAAGCATGAGCACTACGGTCCGCGCATAATCGCGTAATACCAACCGGGCCCAGCACAATTCGGGTTCGCTTTGGGGTATGCTGGGCCGGATGACGCGTCTGTGTCCGATTTGCCGAAAGCCAGTGGACTCTGAAACGGATCGCGAGTTCCCTTTTTGCAGCGAACGCTGCCGCTTGATCGACCTGGGCAACTGGTCGAGCGAGGAGTATAAAATCAGCGAACCGGTGATCGATGAATCCGCGCCGGATGAGCCTCGACACGATTCGGAGCGCGACGCAAAATGAGCGCGCCCGCTGGATCCGTCGATCAGCCGCAGGCGACGGTCCCGGCCAAAAAGCCGCGAGTTTCCATTTTTCTCGCTACTGCCTGCGGGCTCGGCTATTTGCCAAAGGCGCCGGGCACATGGGGCGCGCTTGGCGGGCTCGTGGTTACGACGATCCCCTTTTTGTTTTGTGAGTCGCTCTCCATTTTGCGCGACTACGCCGGGATTGGGAATTATCTGCTCATTCAGACAGCCGTCGGGTTGATCATTGCGGTCATCGGAGTTTGGTCCGCGGGATGTGCATCGCGTTTTTGGCGGCAAGACGACCCTCAAAAGGTGGTGATTGACGAAGTTTCGGGGCAACATCTAGCGATTGTGCTCGGGTGTGCACTGCCGCTCTCAAGGGTGATTCCGCTCTCGCTGCAAACATCCATTTGGGGCTACCTGGGGCACGATGCGACCCTCAACTGGAAATATCTGTTGGCGGGTTTTATACTTTTTCGAGTGTTCGACATTTGGAAGCCCTTTCCTGCGCGGCAGGCGGAATCGTTGCGGGCCGGATGGGGAATCATGGCAGATGATTGGATGGCAGGGGTTTACGCCGCAATCGGATTGTGGATCGCTCGCGGAGCGGGTCTTTAGTGCACAAGAAAAATGAATTCATCTCCCAAAATTGAAAGTGTGAAGCCAAATGCGGCGTTGCCCGGCGGAGAAGTCGCTATTTACGGGACTGGATTCGCCGTACGCAATCACTCGCGCCCGCAGGTTCAATTCGGCTCGACGGAAGGCAATCTCATCCTCGCCGCAGACAATTATCTGATCGCGCGTGTGCCGGACGGCGCCTCTGGAGGGGCAGTTAGAGTGCTAATGGGCAGTGTTGAAAGCGCACCGTTTCCGATGGCGCTGGGCGTGCAGATCGCGGATAACTTGCATCCGGTGATGAATCCTGCGGTGGATTCGAGCGGCAACGTATACGTCACGTTCAGCGGCCAGCGGGGACAAAAAGTGCCCGTTTCGCTTTATAAGATCACCGCAAACCATTCGATCAAGCCGTATGTGACCGAACTGACAAATCCCACCGGGCTCGCCATCGATCATGAGGGCTATCTCTTTGTCTCATGCCGCCATGACGGTACGATTCACCGTGTCTCGCCTGACGGACGCTCGATGCAATGGATCGAAGGAATGGGTATTGCTACCGGACTCGCGTTCGATAAGAACGGCAGTCTTTATGTCGGCGACCGCAGCGGAACGATCTTCAAGATCAGTCCCGACCGCGAAATTTTCGTCTTCGCCACGCTCGAGCCTTCCGTCGCGGCCTATCATCTGGCGTTCAGCCCGACGGGCGATCTCTACGTTTCCGGCCCGACGACATCGAGCTACGACCGTATCTACCGGATCACACCAGCCGGAGAGGTGAGCGTGTTTTTCCGGGGCGTCGGGCGGCCGCAGGGGCTCGCGTTCGACCGCGTCGGCAACCTTTACGTTGCCGCGTCGCTCGCGGGCAAACGCGGCGTCGTGCGGCTCACGCCAAAAGCGGAGCCGGAGGTCGTATTGGGCGGCGGCAATATCGTTGGCCTAGCGCTCATGCCTACTCATCGCGCCATTATCGTCACAAATTCGGCACTCTTTTCTCTCGACTGGGATGTCGAGGGATTTCCTCTGAACGGCTGACGAATTTCATGCGGGCGGAAATCATCGCGGTCGGTTCCGAATTGCTCTCGTCTGAGCGGCTCGATACCAATTCCCTATTCCTCACGGCTGAACTGAATCGCATCGGCATTCGAGTAATCCATAAAGCCGTCGTCGGAGACAATGCCGAAGAGATGACGGCGTCCTTCCAGCACGCCCTCGAAACCGGGGACGTTATTCTCAGCTCCGGCGGCCTCGGGCCGACGGACGATGACCGCACTCGCACTACTGTGGCGCAGCTTCTCGGCCGAAAATTACTGCTCAACCAGGAAATTCTCGAACGCATTCAGGCGCGTTTCCGCCGTTATAACCGCCCAATGCCGGAAATCAACGCGCGACAGGCGATGGTGCCGGAAGGCGCAATCATCCTGCCGAATCCGCGCGGAACTGCGCCGGGATTGTGGCTCGAGACGAGCGCGGGGCGCATCGTAATTCTGCTTCCCGGCGTTCCCAGCGAACTTCGCGCACTCTTTGAATGCGAGGTGAAGCCGCGCCTCGCGCGCGTTGCACCGAGCGAACGCCTTTTTACGCGCGAATTGCGGATTACAGGATTGCCCGAATCGGAAGTGGAGGCTCGCGTTTCTCCGATCTATGCGCTCTATCCCGATGCGGAGGTGACGATTCTCGCCGCGCCCTCCGGCATTCAGCTTCATCCGCGCGTGTGGTCGAAAAACCCAGTGCAAGCCGAGAAACTGCTTGATGACATGGCCCGGCAAATGGCGCTTCCTCTCGGTGAACATCTCGTCTCGACGAATGGCGGCACGATGGAAGAAGTCGTCGCCCGCGTGCTCACCGAAAATCGCGCGACGATTGCCGTCGCAGAAAGCTGCACAGGTGGCATGCTCGCCGAGCACATCACGAATCTTGCGGGTAGTTCCACCTACTTCCTCGGCGGCGTGGTTTGTTACAGCAATGACATGAAAACCGCTCTTGCGGGCGTGCCTGCATCCCTTATCGCGGCGAAGGGCGCGGTAAGCGCCGAGGTCGCTTCGGCGCTGGCGGACGGCATTCGCCAACGATCTGCCGCGACGATCGGAATCGGGATCACGGGCATTGCCGGTCCCAGTGGAGGCACACCGGAAAAGCCGGTGGGCCTGGTGTATATCGGCATTGCAGACGAACACGGCGCGCGTTCGCATGAATACCGCTTTTCCGCCGCCGACCGAGACCGCAACAGGCAAATGGCTACGCAGGCCGCGCTAGATCTCGTCCGCCGCCATTTTCTCTTCCCTAAGCCCGCAAACGGCCGATAGCAAATCGGACGCGTATGCGCCTCAGAGACCGCTTTGCCACTCGTGCGATGACAATGGCGACCTGTAAGATGAAACGATCACCATGAGGCTCTTTGTGGCACTGGAAGTTCCCGATGAAACGCGCAGCGCGGTTGCCGCGCTTGTCGCCCAATTTCAGTCCAAGTGCCCTTCCGCGCGATGGGTTCGCCCGGAAGCGATGCACATCACGCTGAAGTTCATCGGGCACGTCCGCGCGGAAGACCTTCCAGCGATTCGCAGCGCTCTCGCTGAGTTGAAGTCTCTCGATCCGATCGAGATGCACTTTCGGGGCTTGGGGTTTTTCCCATGCGAGAAACGGCCGCGGGTTTTCTGGTGTGGCGTGGACGCGTCGCCGAATGCCCCGGTTCTCGCCACAGACATGGATCGTGCGCTAGCAAAACTCGGTATCGAACCGGAAAGTCGCCCGTTTACGCCGCATCTCACCCTTGCACGGTTCAAAGATGAAGACGCGAATGCCGGCGGAAAGCACGCAAAGTGCGTCGCGGAAATTTTGAATCTGACCCACGAAATGCAAGCCAAGGACTTCGGCGCGATACGCACTTCCGAGTTTCATCTTTTCGAAAGCAAGACGAAGCCAACCGGCGCCGAGTATACTCGTTTGGATACGTTCCACTTCGCCGAGGCGGCCAATTGAATCCGCGTACAGATCTCATCCCGGAACTAATGCCGCTTATCATCCCCATTGCATATCTGCTCGGATCGATTCCTTTCGGCCTGCTGATCGTAAAAGCGAGCCGCGGCAAGGACGTTCGCCAATCCGGCAGCGGCAATATCGGCGCAGCCAACGTGACGCGCACGGCCGGGTATCTCCCCGGAGTCCTCACTCTTATTCTGGACGTAGCGAAGGGCTTCGCAGCGGTATGGATCGCCATGCACTGGTCGCACGGCAATATGCGTTGGATGATTGCGGCAGCCGTGGCGGCGGTTGTCGGGCATGTCTTTCCCTTCGGGTTGGGATTCCGCGGGGGAAAAGGCGTAGCTACCGGGCTCGGGGTATTTCTGCTGATCTGCTGGCAAGCCGTGGCTGCGGCGGTGGTGCTCTGGATTGTGGTTGTCGCATTCTGGCGGTATTCGTCGCTCGGATCGGTGGTCGCGACGGCAGCTTTGCCCATATTCGTCTACGTACTCTACGCGCCCGGGCACGCCCCTCCTGATTTCGTCACGTTTCCCACCGTGTGCATTTCGGTACTTGTGCTGCTCAAGCATCGCGCGAATATACAGCGTCTGATCGCCGGCGAAGAAAACCGCATCGGCAAACGAAAATAAAAAGCGAAGGCCTTTGCTGCTGCTGACGGCAAACCCGACGCAGACAAGGGAGAACCTGCGTAATCATAGGTTCCTAAGTGCCCGCGCGCCTGTAGCTTATCCGCCAACCACCTGTACTTTAGTCCCGTTGTTCCTGCCCGTGGGGTCGGCTAGCCTTTTTATGGTATTCCCGTGCGCAAACTATCCCTCCGTCTATCGCCGCGCAAGCTGCGGCTCATGTGGATTGTGCTCGGCGCGCTTCTACTGATGAGCGCCACGCCGCTCTGGCTTTACCACAGGCAAGTGCTGCAGTTGAGCGAAGAAAAGCTACAAGATACTGAGCGCGTCCAGCAGACGGATATCACTCGTTCGCTCGCCAGCGAGACGCTCGATTTCGAGCAAGGCGTTCGTCAGCAGCTTCTCGCGGAGCGCCAGATGCTGACGCTGACCGGCTGGATTGACGATGTAAACGACCCGCTGCATACACCGCAAATCTCGCGACTGCTACAGGAGTTCGCGAACGACCCGAACATTCTCTACGTCACTGCGGTTAACCAGGAAGCCAAAGGACAGTCTGCGGGCAGCTTCCATGCGGACCAGGATCCTTTCATGGACGCCGCGTTGCGCCGCGCCTTCACCTCGAGTTTCCAGGGGTTTGATTCGATCAGCGAGGCGTTCGGCGTAGGCAGGGATAACAAGCCGGCGCTCGTGATGTCTATTCCGTTGACGTCGGACGGGCAATTCGCCGGCATGTTTGCCGCCGTCGTGTCACTCGGTAAGCTCGAATCTCGTTTGCGCGATGCGAGCGAACACAACCGCACCGTCTATATTGTC
>DATEGW010000090.1:0-25883 GCA_035279845.1 Candidatus Acidiferrales bacterium
GGGCCAGCTTCCTACAAACATGCCGGCACCTCCGACGGCACAGAAGGTGAACCCAGCGGCTGAACCTGTGTACTGGATGTCGCTGAGTTCGACAACTCTTCCGTCGTATGTGGTCGATCAATATGCCGAAACTTTGCTGGCGCAGCGCATTTCGATGGTGAAGGGTGTGGCGCAGGTGGAGGTGTTTGGCGCGCAAAAATACGCAGTACGTGTGCAACTGAATCCAGAGGCAATGGCGGCGCGGCAGCTTGGCATAGACGATGTGACAACGGCAATTCAGAACGCCAACGTAAATTTGCCGACCGGCACGCTTTATGGCGCGAGTCGCCAATACACTGTCCAGGCCAACGGGCAACTGAACCGCGCTTCGGCTTACCGGCAGTTGATCGTGGCGTATCGCAATGGTTCTCCTGTACGGCTCGATGAACTCGGAAACGTGGTAGACAGCGTACAGACCACACAGCTTTACAACATCTTTGACGGCCAGCCTTCGATTGTTTTGGGCGTGCAACGGCAGCCAGGCACGAACACGATCGAGGTCGTGGATGGCGTAAAAGCGCTTTTGCCCCAGTTCAAGGCGGTGCTGCCTCCGTCGGTTTCGCTTGTGCCGATTTATGATTCCGCGGTCAACATCCAGGCATCGGTCAACGATGTGAAGTTCACATTGCTGCTGGCCATGATGTTGGTAGTGATGGTGATTTTTCTTTTTCTGCGTAATCTTTCCGCCACTGTGATTCCCAGCATTGCGCTGCCGATCTCGGTCTTCGGTACGTTCGCGGTGATGTATGAGCTGGGCTACACGGTTGATAATCTTTCTTTAATGGCGCTGACGCTTTCCGTCGGCTTCGTCGTGGACGACGCGATCGTGATGCTCGAGAACATTGTGCGCCATACGGAACTGGGCGATTCCGCAATGGAAGCGGCATTGAAGGGGTCCCGCCAGATCGGGTTCACGATCCTTTCGATGACGCTCTCGCTGGTTGCCGTCTTCATCCCTGTCCTCTTTATGGGCGGGATTATCGGCCGGCTGCTGCATGAATTTTCCGTCGTAATCATGATGGCGATTCTCGTCTCGGGCCTGGTGTCTTTGACGCTCACGCCGATGTTGTGCAGTCGCTTTCTTAGGCCGCAGCATGAAGCTCAACACGGCGCAATGTATCGCGCTCTCGAACGATTTTTTCAATGGCTCACGAACGGATACGACCGCTCCCTGCAATGGGCGTTGCGGCATCGCGTTTTCGTGATGGCGGTTTCGGGAGTGCTGCTGCTGGTGACTGCATGGCAATTTGTCTCAATTCCGAAAGGGTTTTTGCCCGAAGTGGATTCCTCGATTCTCTTCGGTTACACCGAGGCGGCGCAGGGAATTTCGTTCGATGCGATGAAGCAGCATCATATGGAACTGAATCGGATCATTGGACAGGATCCGAACGTATTGCACTACTTTTCGGCAGTCGGCGGGCCAGCCGGAGCATCCTCCAATTCCGGATTTGTATTTATCTCGCTTAAAGAGCCTTCCGACCGGCCAAAGGTTCCGAGCGCCACTATGACGGCGCTCGAACGAAGTTACGGCTCAACTCCCGTTCTAGGCGGGCTGTTGCGAGGCATTGCGCCGCTGTTTGCGCATCATGCGGACATCGATGAAGTAATGGGTGGCATCGCGGCGAAAACGTCGAATATTTCCGGGCTGAACTTCTACGTACAGAACCCGCCGCCCATTCAAATTGGGGGAGAAATCTCAAAGAGCCAATATCAATTCACGCTGCAAAGCCCGGATACGGCGGACCTCTACAAGAATGCAGAGGTCCTCGAACAGAGAATGCGGCAATTGCCGGGCATTACCGATGTGACCAGCGACCTGATGCTGAGCAATCCGCAGGTCAACGTGAACATCGACCGCGACAAGGCCTCGACGCTGGGACTTACGGCTGACCAGGTGGAGAACGCGCTTTATGCCGCATATGGTCAGCGGCAGATTTCGACGATTTACGCACCGAACGACGAGTATTGGGTAGTCGAAGAGCTCGAGAATAAGTATCAGCGGGATCCTGCCGCGCTCTCGATGCTCTACATCCACTCGGCAAATGGGAATCTGGTTCCGCTCGATGCGGTTTCGCACCTTTCAACGAGCGTTGGGCCTCTCTCCGTAAGCCATTTGGGGCAATTGCCGGCCGTCACGATTTCGTTCAACCTGGCGGGCGGCACGGCGATCGGTGATGCGGTCTCGCGCGTCCAGAACCTTGCGCTGCATACCCTTCCAGCAACGGTGACGGCGCAATTCCAGGGAGCGGCGCAAGCGTTTCAGTCATCTCTTTCCGGGCTCGGCATATTGTTGCTCATCGCCATTCTGGTGATCTATCTCGTGCTGGGCATTCTGTACGAGAGCTTCATTCATCCACTGACGATTCTTTCGGGATTGCCTTCGGCAGCGTTTGGCGCATTGCTCACGCTCCAGATTTTCGGCTACAGCCTCGATCTTTACGGATTCGTGGGCGTAATTATGCTGATCGGCATCGTCAAGAAGAACGCGATCATGATGGTCGATTTCGCCATCGAGCGCGAGCGCGCCGGACATAAGAGCGCGACCGAGGCGATTTACGAAGGGTGCCTGGTGCGCTTTCGCCCGATCATGATGACGACAATGGCGGCGCTGATGGGCACCGCGCCCATCGCATTCGGTTCGGGCACGGGCGCCAATTCGCGGAGGCCGCTGGGATTGGCCGTCGTGGGTGGCCTGGTATTCTCACAGCTCGTTACGCTTTATCTCACACCGGTCTTTTACACGTACATGGACACATTTCAATCCTGGTTGGAGCGCCGCTTCGGCAGAATTGCCGGGCTCGCGAAGCCACGCATGGCGGACCAAACCGTTTCGGCAGATTAGTTTTCATGTAAGTACTAAGAGTTTTCGCGCTTCTTCGCCTGAACAGCGAAACCACCTGTCTTCTCGTACTATTGATCCGGCTAATTCACGTCCGTAGTATTGCGTTCGTGCGGAAGCTGCGGCGCCGCATTTTTTCTCAGTTTGCCAGGAGATATTCCGCGGAGCACTTTCACGATGCCATTTTCGCTGGACCTGCCGAAAGACATTCGCTCGCGGCAAAAACGCCGCGGTCCCCGAATGAATTGCCGCGTCCCTGTCTCGATTGAGTGGAACGGAAACATCGGGCCGAAGCGCTTTGAATCCGCGTTTACACGCGTCGTCAACGGCTACGGATGCCTGCTCGTAAGCCCGCGCGAAGTAGAGTTGCAGCAGGTGCTGCGGGTCACGAATTTGGCGTCGCGGAAAGCCGTGGAGGGAAAAGTGGTATGGAAGGGCGGCCAGCGTCCTGACGGATGGGACCTCGGCGTCGAATTCCTCGCAACGGACCTTAACTTTTGGGGGCTAGATCTTTGAAACTTGGAATATCCGGAGGCACTTCGGCTAAAAACGCCGCGGCCTCTATCAAACCGCCGGCACCTGCATTCCGACCCAAATCCAGCCCGACAGTAAAGACAGGCGCAACCCAACAATCGAGCAGAAGCCAACGCGTATTGTTGCGCGTCCGCGCCAATATTCATGTTGCTATGAAAGGAAAGCCGACCACTCTGGAGGCATCGACTGTCAGCGTCAATCCCCAAGGAGCGCTCGTATTGCTGAAGCAGGCATTGCCGATCGAGACGCGGCTTGTGCTCGAGCATAGTTCGACGCGGGAGAAAGTCGCGTGCCGCGTGACGCGGACCGCGAAAGAGATGCCGGAAGGATTTCACGTACCCGTCGAGTTCGATTCGCCCTCGCCGGGATTTTGGAAGATAGATTTTCCGCCCGCGGATTGGCGTCCGGAAGAAGTTTAGTCTGTTCCATCGGCTCGGCCGGAAGCGTTTCAAAGTTGAACGCGCCGCGTTGTTCGGTTAGAAATCCCACAGAATCGCCGGGAATTCATTAAAATTGTTGACCGCCTTCCGCTCGAATGCCATTCTCAGAAATCCCTTCCTGCGGTTTAATCCAGCGAAAATTTCGGTAAGAGGAGGTCATATGTCCGGTAGAGAACGCCGGGTCTCGCCAAGGAAGGATTGTGCTGTGCCGTTGCGGTTCCGAATCATTTCGAATGCCGCGACAGCCTCGCCGGTCGAGTTGGCTTCGGGTCGCGGCGCTGGCGTCGTCGCCTCGCGCGGAATTTTGGAAGGTGAGGCCGTGAATCTTTCCGAGCGCGGTATCTACTTTCGTTCGTGGGAGCGCGTAAGCATCGGAGCGCCGCTCGAAATATATTTCAGACTGCCGAGGGAACTAACGGGCAGAAGCGCGGAAGAGGTTCGTTGCAGTGCGCGCGTAGTGCACGTGGAACAACCGGACGGCAATGGTGGTCTGACGGGCGTTGGCGCAACCGTTGAGCGATTCGAACCGATCTCGATGATCCGCAATTGGCACAATTGAACCGAATCGCGTTGGCATCGCCTCTCTAGCGTGAGGCGGAGGCGGATTGCTTCCGCGATTCAGCAGACGCGCCAACTGTAAAAGTGGTTTTCGCGGCTGTCTCGTTGCCGAAGCGATCGGTGACGCGAACCGACACGGTATGCTCGCCGGACGAAAGATCCGCGACATTCCAGCGATAATCTTCCTTAGGCGCGTCCGTTAGCTGGCCTATTGGGAAGACAACCTGCCAATCCGACGAATCGACGCTGTA
Source organism: Candidatus Acidiferrales bacterium (assembly GCA_035279845.1). Taxonomy (GTDB): domain Bacteria; phylum Acidobacteriota; class Terriglobia; order Acidiferrales; family UBA7541; genus Palsa-295. The sequence continues at coordinate 4,662 of DATEGW010000090.1, forward strand.
AGAGGCGCGAGCGATCGCACCAGACGTGCTTGTTGCGCCGAAAGAAAGCGAAGCGGACGAGCCGTTGTCCTGCGCCTGCAGATTGTCGACGCGCGGCGGCGTATTTCCCACAAGGAAGCGGTCGCTTTCGCGCTCGGCCGTCAGCGCCTCGTTCGAGGGATTAGAGGCCGCATCGGAGGCAACAATCTTCAAGTAGTAGGCACCGTCGGGCATCGTCGAACTATCCCAGGAGTAGTATGCGCTCGAGACTTTGTCCTTCAGTAGCCGCCAATTCTTCTCGCCTTCGCCGCGGTAATAAATGGAATACGTAAGTGTGTCGTCGTTGTCGTCGTGTGCGGTCCAAAGAACGCTCTCGTATCCGTGATCCGCGGCCGCCTGCGGCAGAACCTCCGCGCGCGATTGTCGGCCCGTCGCTTCTCCCTCGCCCGATTCATTTGAGCCATCCGAATCGGACCCGGGAGCACGGAGATGGACGGGTGTTGCGTTTCCGGCTTGCTGCGAAAAACCAGAAAGGCGAACGCCTGGATCCTGCATGGCGATTGAGTCGATCACAGGCGCCACATTCTTCGGCTGATAGGCGAGGCTGACCCACGAAAGTGACGGCTGGCCGCCACTCGCGGCATTGAGGAACACCGCTTTCCATTGCACAAAGCGGGCCGATGGGCACGTAACGTCCGCTCCGGCAGCCGACTTATAGGGGCCTGTCCACGGGCTCCAATTTTTTTCGGGGTTTGACGTATTCCCCGAGCGCACATAGAACTCCACGCGGCCCTGCGACGTGCCATCTTCTCCCCACCATGTGAGGCGCCCCCAACGCGAGAAGATCGAAGCATCATACGTGCTCGACACAAAATTTCCGTCAGGTTGCAGCCCGGGGCCGACGGTGAAGATCTTTCCGGGATTCGCTGTCGCGGCGTATATCTTTCCGTCCGGTGCGGCAACGAAGCTGGTTACTTGCATCGCTGATGTCTGCTCGATGTTCGAATAAAGACCGTTACCTTCGAGTCGAACAATATCGCCGTGATTGCCAGTGCCAAGCAAAAGTTTGCCGTCGGGCGAGAGTCCGAGGGATAGGACGATTTGATCGCGCGATGACCAGAGTTGCTGCGGCGAATCGTCGGATCCAATCTTCACCACTTCGGCTCCCGTGGCTGAAGCGCCTAAAAAAGACGCCGGAATATTAGGCTGCGATAGTGCAGGTTGCTGCTGCTCCCGCACTGTCACGGTCACTTGCGCATTCGGAGCCGTGGGCGCCGCCGGCCTGGCAGCAGAAGCTGTAGCCTGGGGCGCGGTCGTCGTGAGCGGAACATTCGGGCCGCGCGTTTTCTCGCCAATGGAAGCGGCGTAAATATTGCCGTTGGAATCCGTCAGCAGGGAAGTGACTTCTTTCCTGCTGGTTTCGTAGAGGACAAAGGGGGACCCGGCCTCGGGAGCCGCTGACGAAGTCTTGCGCACAATTGGAATCCGCAAGATCAGACCATCCGGTTCTGTGCCGACGAGGAGATTGCCCTTTGAGTCCAGTGCGAGCGCACGTGCATGGCGCTGGTCGCTATCGTAAAACGCCTTGCCGTTGCCGTCCGGCGAAACAACAAGAATCTGGCCCTTGTCGCCCGTGCCGACAAACACGTCGCCTTGAGAATCGACGGCAAGCGACCAGATGTACTTGGCCTTCGGATCGAAGAAGACTGTTTTTGTCCCGTTGGGCGTCACTTTGTACACTTTGCCGTCAGGCGACGTACCGACGAACAGATCGCCTTTGGAATCGAAGGAGATTGCTTGCGCGGCGAGCTCAGAGGATTCAAAGACGGTCGTCGGTTTACCCGTCGAATCGAAACGAAGCACCTTCGCATCCGATCCGCCGGCCGCATACAAACGGCCTTCGGGATCCAGGCGCAGCGTCCAGAGGAACGACATGTTGGGATCTGCGAATGACTCAAAACGAGGCGCGACAGTGATTTTTCCGTCGCTGCGTACGGCCACACCTGTGGCGGTTCCACGCTGAAAGTCGCCGTAGTCCGATTGACGCCAGAAACGCGTGTGCTCGGCTTTAGCTGCCAACGGTAGCAAGGAAACGAGCACGGCGCACAAAATTACTCTTCGAGGAGTCATTCGAAAACTTCTCCTTGGAAAACCCAGGTTGGACGGGCGGCTCGCGTTCTCGCGCCTCAGCCCTCTACGTGAAATCTCACTTGATCGTAATCGTCACGAACTGCTGTCCCGAAATCACCTGATTCATGTCGACTGACCAATCGCCGGCTGCGGACTGCAACTGTAGACGCGCTCTCGCTGGATTCGGGCGCTGATCGAGCACACTAATTGCTGACGCAGGCACATTGGGCATTTGCTTGTCATCGACAAGAAGCGTCGGCGTTGCCTGCAGGAGCGTCGCATAAAGGCGGTCATTGCGGTGCTCCTGGTTGACCAGGGAAATCAGTTGTTCGAGCCCTGGCAGCTTGCCTTCGGAGGTGAAGGCGGCGAGCTGAACATTCCTGTTCAAATAGGAAGCGTCGCTCACTACGACGGCCACATTTCCTGCCGCGGTCTGCGCCGGAATCGTTATAGGAATATCCTGCACGAACGCCGCTCCACGATAGGGGCGCAGCAAAACTTTAAGGTCGACTGCATCGCCCGGATGCGCTTCAGTCTTGTCCGCCCATACGCTGTCGATGGTCGCCCAGCGGCGATCCGTCAACTCCTTCACATGCAGGTCGATATTCTTGATCTGCGGCACTTCATACGGATTCGAGTAGATATCCGAAAAGGTTTGCTGCACGGAGAGTGCGGCAGCAAGGCCGGTTTGCGCCGTGGCATCGGTCGCGGAAAAGGTATTCTGCAGTTCAACGGGAGAATGATCCTTTATCGAGATCGTTCCATCCAGTTCAAGCGTTTTGCCGCCGGCATATTCCGGAGTGCCTGTGATGCCGTTATACATTGCGACGGCAACAAGCTGCGGCGTGAGCTGCGCAATAGGTGCCACTTCGAATGTGTACTGTTTTTGTCCGCCCGCCGAATCAACCGTCAGGTGAACCGGAATCATCGCAGGACCTGCACCGAGCGTGCCCATAACGGCCGTCTGGCGGTCTTGTGTCAGCGTCCCGATTTCGCCGCCCGTATCGATAATCTTTGTCGATTCTTGCGCGGAAGCCAGAGTCATGACGACGTGTGCACGGGAAAGACCCATCGTCACGGCACCAAATCCGAATACCGGGTGTCCGCAGGCCAGAACGTGTCCGGCATCGATCATAGTGACGGTGCATCCGGAACTCACGGAGAAATCGCCGCGAATCAGGTCGATGCCGACCATGTCACCCGGCTTAAGGTCCGCATCGGTCGACGCCGGGGCAGCAGAGCCTCCGGCAGACATCGCCATGCCCCACGAAGAGAAAACATTGCTGAACTGCGCGAGCGTCTGCGGATACAAGCCGCTGAAGATTAGTGGCGTCTCGATCGGAATCAGTGTTTGTCCCGCGCCAGCGCCGGTCTCGCGAGAGAGACTTTGTGGAATCGTCATCTGCTCCGGCGCGGCGGTTGCCGTAAGCCCGCGCTGCTCAGACGTGGCGGCAGCGGCGGACTTTTCCACGTCGATCATTTCTGAGATGGGCGTCACTCCGCCGATTGCGTCGCGCGTGAACGTGCCGAGTTTTAGCGCCAAAGCGCCGGCGAGTTTGCCGTCGAAATAGACCGGGCTGCCGCTCATGCCCGCCACGACGCCCGTCTGCGCAACTTTATCGCCCAGCAGGCGAACGAGGATGACGTCCTGCTTCGGACCGACCGCATTGTGCAAGACGCCGATCACTTCCAGATCGACGTGCTCGACCGTATCGCCCGAGAAGATCGTCTCGGTATATCCCTTCAGCCCGGGATGCACTTCAGAAAGAGGGAAGATTGCGGCATCGTCCGACGCAGCTCTCGCGCAAAATGCCCCTAAACACACGAGCACAACTAAGGCGGCGAGGCGGCTGGAAAGGGCTAAGATTCGCATGAACAATCCATAATAACCGCGGCGTCAGGCCGAAGCAAACAAGCTCGGCCGGCCTGTTTCAAAGGGCCAATCCCGATGGTGCGCGACGATTTTTGCATCACTGCTGAGGGACGTCCGTGCTTTGCAGTGCAGCTTCGAAAAACATTAGCGCTTTATTAGACGTTGCAACCGTCAAATCCGGTACGTAAAGAGTCGCGTCTCCCGGCGCCGGAATCCGCCCTGAAACGTCGAAAAAGAGGAAGCCGCGGATCGTACCTTTTGGCGGAATAATGTCCGAATTGAGCGCGAGTGGCTTCAGAATTTCGAGCATCTTGTCGCGCTTATCATCTTTTGGGAGGCTCACTCCAAGAGGGAAGCGCCGTACCTTCGGTCCAGAGGGACCTTGGGGGTGCGCTACAGCTGTGGCCACCTCGACGGGCTCAAGCCAGTCGAGGTCCTGATGTTTGCTACTGCCGCCCGCATGCACTTCAAGCTGGATCGTCTCCAGATCCAGCTTCACCGGCAGGTCCGTATCGTTCTTGAAGAACACTTCCACCGGCAGGATTCCGGCCGCAAGAGGATTCGCTTTTCCGAACTTCTCCTTGCCGCGCGCCACTTTGGTGTAGGCGTCGACAGACATAGTGATGCCCTCGTGCTGATCCTGAGGCAGAGCCGGGGTGGATGCGGCAGGCTGCACGGTTTGGCCGAACGCGATGCCTCCCGATAGAATGAGCGCGGCGATCATCAGTAAAGGGACCTTCATATTGTCACGTTTTCCGATGCTAAGGAACTGAGGGAAGTTGTGCGCGTTTCTAAGCGAGTGCCACTATAATCGCATCTTGCCGATACGTAAATCCCATTCGCCGCATTTGTCACGACCAACCGTGCCCGGCGAGGATACCGCGTTGCTCTACCCGAACGCCGCAATCCATTCATGATGCTTTTGTACCAGTTGCTCACCGCGCTCGCGATGCTGATATTGGCGCCGTATTATGCTATCCGCGGATGGAAGCGCGGCGAGCCGTGGCAAACCCTTCGCGAAAGGTTCGGGCGCGTGCCCGGCCATGTCATCGAAGCGTCCGCCAAGGGAGGCGCAATCTGGATACACGCCGTCTCGGTTGGCGAAGTTCTTGCGGCACAGCCAATCGTGACGCAACTGGCGCAGCAGTTTGCGGAGCGGCCGGTCGTCGTCTCGACAACCACTGAGACTGGTCAGCAGCTTGCCCGGGAGCGGCTCAAATCCGCCTCTGGAGTATTTTACTTTCCGCTCGACTCGAGCGGCGCAGTACGCCGGGCCTTGTGCGCGATCCGCCCCGCAATCGTGATCGTCATGGAAACCGAAATCTGGCCGAATTTCCTGCGCGAAGCGTATGAATCGGGCGTTCCCGTTGTGTTTGCGAACGCTCGAATTTCAAAGCGCTCGTTTGGGCGATATAGGCGATGGAAATTTCTCCTTGAGGATTTTTTCACCGAGGCGCTTCATTATGCGTCTTTGTTTTTGGCGCAAACGCAAGAAGACGCAGCACGTTTGACCGAAATGGGAGCTCCCGAAGAACGCGTTTTTGTGACGGGAAATTTGAAATATGACGCATCGCCGCCCGCACTGGGGCCGTTTGGCTCGTGGCTTGCGGAACAGATCAAGACGCAAGAACGCTGGCCGGTGGTTGTTGCCGGCAGCGTTGTGAGCGGCGAAGAGGAAGCTGTACTCGCCGCATACGACGCCGTTCAGCGCCAGTGGCGGCGGGCGCTGATGATTCTTGCGCCCCGTAAGCCCGACCGCTTTGACGAAGCGTCACGGCTTGCTGCCGAGGCAGGCTGGAATGTCGTGCGCCGAAGCCGGTTGGACCTGACGAAACCACTCGATGAAAATACAGACGTGCTCGTACTTGATTCCATCGGCGAGCTATCTGCCGTCTATTCGCTGGCGGACGCTGCCTTCGTTGGCGGCTCGCTTGTCTCGTCGGGCGGACACAATATTCTTGAGCCGGCCTGGTTCGGTAAGCCGCCGGTCTTCGGACGGTCGATGGAAAATTTCTCTGAGATGGCCGACCAGTTCCTTGCTGCAAATGCGGGGGTTCAGGTGGGCAACGGCCCGCAGCTTGGAAAAGTCTGGGTGCAACTCATCGAAAACGATGTGTTGCGTGAACGCATGGGGCAATCTGCGCGCCACCTTTCTGCTCGCAATACTGGTGCTACAGCGCAGACCATGGGCCATCTTGGCGAGATTTTAGGCGCTTCGCAAGGAACTAAAGCGTGAATTTCAAGCAAACGCTCGCATGGCCCCTGACGGTACCTTATGGTGCCGCGACACGCTTGCGCTCTCGTGCGTACGAAGTTGGCTTGCTGAAATCGAGGCGTTTGGGCGCTCGTGTTATCAGCGTGGGTAATCTCACCGTCGGTGGAACCGGGAAGACGCCGATGGTCTTGTGGATTGCGCAGCGCTTGCTCGAGGAAGGCAAAAGGACCGGCATATTGACGCGCGGATACCGAGGTACGCCGGGCCCGGATGGACCCACGAGCGACGAAGTACGCCTTCTCAAAGGACGACTAGGGGATGCCGTCACGATTCGTGTCGGTGCGGACCGCTATACAACTGGCTCAGAGCTTGTCGCGCAGGGCATCGAATGGTTCGTGCTTGACGACGGCTTTCAGCATCTGCAGTTGGCGCGCGATGTAGACATTGTGTTGATCGACGCGATGAATCCGTTTGGCGGAGGAAGGCTGTTGCCCGCCGGTTTCCTCCGCGAGCCGAAAACCGCATTGTGGCGTGCACACATCATTGTGATTACCCGCAGCAGCCGCGCTCCAGCCATCGAAGCCGCCGTCCGCCGCGAAAGCGATGCACCGATTTTTTATGCGCGCCCGTGGCTCGATTCAGTTCGCCTCGCTACCGATGACGCCGAGGTGGAAATCAAAGGCGCGCGGCCGCGAAAATGGTTTGCGTTTTGCGGAATTGGGAATCCGGGCGCGTTCGTTTCGGACGTGCGCGAATGGGGATTCCATATCTGCGGGCTGCGTTTTTTTCGCGATCATCATCGCTACACGCAACCCGAACTCGACGAAATCGCTGATCAAGCACGCGCGGCCGGTGCGGACGGGCTTCTCTGCACGGAAAAAGACCGCTTCAATCTACCGGTAATGCAATCGCCTCCGATGGACATCGCCTATTGCCGAATCTCCATTCAGCTCGACAAAGCCGAAGAGTTCTGGCGCGAGATCCAAACGGATGTGGCGATATCCCGCTCCAAGACAATCGGCTCTCAAGCAGGCCGTCTGTGAACTTGGTCCGGTCGCCTTGTCTATGCTATTTTTTCGCTTCATCGATTTGAATCACTGAGGAGAAAATTTGCCACGCGCCCGCCGCCGCTCTGCCGCAAACTCGCGCCAAACGGACAGTTCTGTTGATTTGGCAAGATTATTGGAGGTCATTAGCGCATTTTCGCGGCAGGCCATATGCGTCCTTGGCGATTTCGTGTTGGACGAATTTGTCTCCGGTGATATATCGCGCGTTTCCCGCGAGGCGCCTGTCCTGATCTTGCGACACAGGCGCACCGACGCGTATCCCGGAGGCAGCGCAAATGCTGCCATGAATTTGGCTTCTCTCGGCGCTAACGTGCTTGCCGTCGGAGTCGTAGGTAATGACGCGGGCGGGGAGGCGTTGCTGGATTGCTTTCGGGCGGCAAAGATCAACGCGAAGGGCGTTTTTCGCGTTAAGGGATGGACCACGCCGGTTAAGACCCGTTATCTCGCTGGCTGGACACATACCACCGAACAACAAGTATTGCGAGTGGACCGTGAACCGTCGTGCGCCATTCCGTACGAAGCGATCAAAACCTTGGAGCGCAATGCTCGCCGCGCGGCGGCAGCCGTCGATGCTGTGCTCGTCTCCGATTACGGATTTGGAGCTGCTACGCCCGGGCTGGTGCAAAAATTGAACGTGAAGCGGATCATGCTCGATTCTCGGTACCGCTTGCTGGAATACCGCGGCTGCCGAATCACCGCTGCAACGCCCAATGAATATGAACTCCAAGCGGCGTTTCACACGGAAATTGGATCGAACGTCGCAAAACTCGAGCAAATCGGCGAGTGCGCACGGGAGGAACTTGGGCTTAATGCACTGGTAGTAACCCGCGGGAAGGACGGCCTGGCTGTACTCGAGGCACCAGAGGCGAAAGCCGGTAGATCACGGGCTGCTCATCATATTCCCGTTTACGGGTCGGATCAGGCTGTTGACGTTACGGGTGCGGGCGACACAGTAATTGCGGTCTTCACGCTTGCACTAGCTGCGGGAGCCTCTTACCTGGAGGCTGCTCATCTCGCCAATTACGCGGGCGGCATCGTGGTGATGAAGCGCCGTACCGCAACCGTTACGCGCGCTGAATTGGAGAATGCCCTGCGCGCCGAAGCGACGGCCCAGCGCTAGCTCTCCCATGGACACCCGCGAAAAGATCGTCTCGCGCGAAGGCCTCGGCGATATTCTCTCCGAGCATCGCCGCGCCGGCCGAACCATAGTTTTCGCAAACGGCGTGTTCGACTTGCTTCACGTGGGCCACGTGCGATATTTACAGGCGGCACGCGCCGAGGGCGACATTCTCGTGGCGGCAATTAATTCCGACGCAAGCACGAAAAAGCTGAAAGGTGATGGAAGACCGATCCTCACCGAGCGCGCCCGTGCGGCTTTGGTAGCTGCTCTCGCGGTGGTGAATTATGTCGTCGTCTTCGACGAGCCGGACGTACGCGCGTTGCTGTGTGAGCTTCAGCCGAATATCCACGCAAAAGGGACTGACTATTCTGCTGGAAGCGTGCCCGAGCGGGACATAGCGGATGCGCTTGGCATACGTGTGGCGATTGTCGGCGATCCGAAGGACCATTCCACACGCGACCTGCTTGCACGCCTCCGCCGGCCATCCGATGCCTGACGCGAGATTTCTGCTTGTGCGGTTGGGATCACTGGGCGACATCGTTCACGCGCTGCCTGCCGCGAGTGCATTGCGGGAGTCGTTTCCGGGCGCTCTCATCGACTGGGTAGTCGACAAAAAATGGGCGCGCCTGCTCGAGGGCAATCCTGACATTTCGAACGTGATTGCGCTTGATCGAAAGAGTGCAGAAGGCATTCGTGGAACTGCCCACAAATTGCGCAGTGCAAACTATTCCTGCGCGATTGACTTTCAGGCGCTTTACAAATCGGCGATCCTGCCCTTTTGGGCGCGCGTTCCGCGGCGAATCGGATTCAAGAGCAGCTACGCACGCGAAGGTCTAGCAGCATTGCTCTATACCCGGACGCTGAATCCGCGCGGCCCGCACAAAGTCGATCACAATCTCACCCTCATTGAATCGGTAGGGGCGCAGGCTTCGTCCGTCCGTTTTCCCCTAGCAGTTCGGGCCGAAGACGAAGAGATCGCCTCGCGTGTACTTGCCACTCACAATTTGGCGGACTTTTTTGTCCTGAATCCCGGCGGCGGTTGGCGTTCGAAATGTTGGCCCGCGGAGCGTTACGGCGAATTGCATCGTCTCCTGTATGAAAGCCGCGGCTGGCGAGGCATATTAACGTTTGGCCCCGGGGAAAAAGAATTGGCGGAGCAGGCGAAGAGAGCTGCGCGTGATTCGCCCCTTGCGCCGATCGAAGTGGGATTGGGACCGCTGATGGCACTCCTGCGGCGCGCTAAATTTGTCGTATCGGCGGACACCGGCCCGCTGCATCTCGCGTCCGCGTTGGGTGCGCCGACAGTCGGCTTGTTTGGTCCCACCGACCCCGCGCGAAACGGCCCGTTTTCGCCAGATGACGTGAGCGTGAGAAATCCCGGCGCGAGCGTCACCACGTACAAACGCGGTAAGGACTTTGCCGCTTCGATGCTCTCGATCAAAGTCGAGCAAGTGGTGGACGCAATCGACACTCGATTGGCGCACGTCCTGGCGCGCCCCTGAAGCGCAGGGACTCTCTTCAGTTATCGGCGAAACATCTTCTGTTAGAGTAGCGAATTGCGATTCGAGCGTTGAACTAAAAACTTCCGGAGTGTTTTTTGGCGCAAAGAAAATTCTGGATGCGATGGCGTGTGCGAACGGGCTACCCGGTTGCCGTTCTGTTTTTGTTGCTTGCATCGCCGACCCCACGAATGATTTTGATCGGAGCCATCGTATCGGCCTTTGGATTGGCTATTCGCGGTTATGCGTCTGGCTATTTGCGCAAGGACCGCGAACTTGCCACGTCCGGCCCCTACGCGCGCACGCGTAATCCCCTGTATCTCGGCAGCGCGATTCTCGCCGCTGGCTTTGTGATCGCCGGTAACTCGGTCTGGGCTGGCGCGATTGTGGTACTTTATTTTTCAGTCTTCTATTACGCCGTCATGCGCAACGAAGAGGAAGACCTCGGTAAGCGCTTTGGTTCATCGTTTTATGAGTACGCAAAGCGCGTGCCGCTGTTCTTCCCGTCACTCACGGCGAAATCTACCGGCCCCGTCGCGAAGTTCTCATGGTCACAATATTCGCGCAACCGCGAATACAAGGCGCTGATCGGCACCGCGCTGGGTGTTGCAGTGATGTGGCTGAGGATGTACATTCGCCACCGCTTCGGCTATTGAGCCTATTTGTTTGTCTGCGCCAGTTTCGCGTTGCCTTCGGTCCTAATAAATGCCTGCACGGAAATCCTACGCCCGTCGCTTGAGGCGGTAATTGCCCCATCGCGATCCGTCCGCAGCAGGCGAACTCCATCTTCCGCGTATCGCTCCACCACGCTATCGGACGGATGTCCGTACGCATTGTTGGCACCCACGGAAACAGCCGCAAAGTGCGGCTGGACCGCTTTGAGGAACGCCTCAGTGGACGAAGTTTTACTGCCATGATGCGGCACTTTCAAAAAGTCCGATGCGAGCGGAATGCCCTCGGCTAAAATTTTGCGCTCTTCTGCCGCCTGGACGTCTCCTGTCAAAAGAAAGCTTGTCGCGCCGTCTTCGATCCGCATCGCGAGCGAATCGTCATTCGAGGCCTCATCGACGGGTTCTTCGACGGGCGGCCATAAAATTTTACCGTGCACCGTACCCCAAACGAGATCGTCGCCCTCCGATTTGTGAATGACGGTCACGCCTCGCTGGCGTGCTTCTGCGAGCAGATTCCGGAACTCAGCCGTGTTTTCCTCGCGGCCAATCCAAAGCTGGCCAACGCGAAAATTGGCAAGCACGCTGGCAAGGCCGCCGAGATGATCCTCATGCGCATGCGTGAGCGCCACAACATCCAGTCGCTTTATCCCGCGCGACCAGAGATAAGGCGACACAACCTCTTCGCCCACGTCCGGCGCCGACCGCATTTCTTTGTTCCATTCCGAGCCCGCCAGTCCTCCGCCATCAACGAGCATTGTTTCGCCATCGGGGAACGAAACAAAAATCGAATCGCCTTGTCCCACATCCAGCACCGTAACTTCAGTCTTCCCGCGTGCCAGCCTTGGTTCGAACGGACAAGTCGCAATGAGCAGCCCTGCCGCAATAAAGGCAGCCGCGGCCGCACATTCCTGCCAGCGCATGGGCGGGGGCAATTTCCGTCGGGCCGCTCGTCCGCGTCGTTGTGCTACTACGCGCCTGCCAAGTGCCGCAAACAGGGCCAGCGCGGCGAAAAAGGTCGCAACGAGCCATGTCGGCGGTCCCGGAATACGGTACGACAGGCGAGGCAGCGCGCTGAACCATTGAATGGAATGAACGAGCATCAATGTGAGCCGCGCGAGAACTCGTGCGAGCAACACTGCCGCCCCTGACCACAAAAATGAAGCCCCAAGGCAGACAAAGCCGAACGGCACGATGATACCCGTGAGTAGCACCGCTGGAATGTTGCTGATCGGACCCGAGATACTGACGCGATGAAAATCCTGCGCAAGCAGCGGCAGCATTCCGAGCTGAATGGCGACCGAAAGGCAAAAAAGTTCGCAAATGCGCAGCCCGAGTCGCGTGGGAATTGCAACGACCGCGGTTGAACGCGATCCGATTGCTCGCGGAAAGCGAGCCGAGAGCCACCTTGTCGCGGCACGCGCCTCGATTCGGAATTGCGCTATCTTTGGCGCGTGCACCACATCGCGTGTTACGTCGCCTAAATGCGCCAGACCGTGCATGTACGGTGCCGTCGTTCGCTCCATCCATGGCACGGCAACCGCGGCGATCACTCCCGCCGCTAAGAAGGAAAGCTGAAACCCGGAATCCGCAAGAAACGCTGGATTCCAGACGAGAAGGCAGAGCGCCGCCAGCGCGACCACGTTCAGCAGATCAATGCGCCGGAAGAGCGGCCTGGCCAGCAAATAAATCGCTGCCATCAACGCCGCACGGAGAATCGGCGCACGATCTTCGACCACCCCAACGTATGCCGCAAGCGCTCCGAGCGTGATCAGAATCGTTGGCGTGATGCCCAATCTCAGTCGGCGGCACAGCCAAAGAAGAAAGACGACCAACGCGCCGGTATGCAGGCCTGCCACTACGAGAATGTGGTATGCGGCCGTCTTCTGGAACGCAACAACGGTTGCGGTATCGACGAAGCTGCGGTCGCCCAGCAACATTGCCCGAAGCAGCGCCGCGCTCTCAGGCTGCTGCGAAAACAATTGGTCAATGCGAGCGAGGAGAGCTCCGTGAATGTGAGCCAGCCATTGGCGCAAGCTCGGCTGCGGCCGGCCAATTAGAGTTAGGAGCCTGGCGTTCCGCAATGAGCCGGTAAGGTCGACGCCCTGCGCGGCGAGATAGCCTTTGGCATCGAACGCACCCGGATCGTTGAAATCACGCGGCGGTTGCGCTTTTACCAACGCTTCCACGCGGTCGCCCGCGCGTAGATTGGCACTGTCGGTTGAAGCATCCAGCGTGTCGCCATACAGCGTTAGGCGCAACCCGCCGTGAATGGGCATTGCAGTGCCCGAAACTTCCACTTGATCGAGATCGATCAGGTACTCGTGTCCCCAAGGACGGTCAGCTGGATCGCCGCGCAATCGTCCTTGCCAACGCAAAGGTGATGATGCGTCGAGCCGATCTGCTGCGATGAGTTGTCCGACGTTGAGCGGATCGATTTTCCCAGCTTGAACGCGTGCAGCAGTCGCTCCCGTCGCGGCCCAAGCGATCAGAGCGATAGACCACGCAATTGCGGCATGTTTGCGCCACAGAAAAATCGCCGCGATGAGCATCGAACCAACGGCAGTTATCGCACACTCATTCACAGAAAAATGAGCGTAGCGTGCCAATGCAGTGCCTGCGGCAAATGTCGCCGCAAGCCACAGCAGCGGCAGTTTCACGCGTGCCGCTCCAGCTTGATGACGGTCTCCATATGACATGTCTGTGGGAAAAGATCGAATAGATCGACGCTGCGAACCTCGTACCCGCCCTGCAGTATAGCGGCCAGGTCGCGTGCGAGCGTCGGCGGTTCGCACGAGACATACGTAATCTGCTGCGCGCCCATTCGCGCCAGGCGAGCGGCCGCACCAGGCTCAAGCCCGGCTCGCGGTGGATCGAGCACGATCAGATCAGGCTTCTCCTTAATGCGCTCGATGGCGCGCTCAACCTCGGCCGTACGCACCGTAAGTCCGGCCGATTGCGCCGCATTCGATTCCAGGTCGCGTACCGCCGCAGGATTTGATTCAACGGCGATCACCCGCTGAAATTTCCGCGCGAGTGGCACCGAAAAAAGCCCCACGCCCGCATACAAATCGCACGCAGCGGTTCCCGACGCATCGCTGACGACCGTTCTCACCAACTCATCCGTGAGGAAGCGATTCACCTGAAAAAACGACAAATGCCCTACGCGAAAATGTTCGCCCGCGGCTTCGCACGTAACAAAGCCGGGTCCATCCAGTTCCATACGCTCGCGGGCCGGCTCGTGAAAAAGCAAGCTTTCAATTTCGGGCACGAGCGCGCGGAATTTCGCCGCATGCTCATCGGCGCGGGAAGGGAAGCCGGTAAAGGTTGCGTTCAGCAGCAGCTTGGCGTCAGCAGAATCGGCAAAAACTTCGATTTCGCGCAATTCGCGCGGTAGTTCGCCCCCCAACAGCGCCGATCGAATCGACTTGAGACTGCGTTCGAGCAGCGGCGACACAATCGGGCACTGTTCGATCGGGCAAAGAGCAGTGGAATTCGCGCGAAAATAGCCGATTTCGTAGGTTTTCTTTGCGGCCGCGTCCGCGGACTTTTCCCGCGTCCTGATTTTCCATTGTGCGCGATTGCGATAGCCATAGGGCGGAGAGCCATGCGTCGTGATTTCGCCCGTCCACTCCACGCGGCCGATGCGGCGAAGCGTCTCACGAAGAATCTCCGCCTTGTAGACAAGTTGCGCATCATACGGAATTTGTTGATAGTTGCAGCCGCCGCACACCGAAAAGTAAGGACACGGCGCGGCAATTCGTTCAGCCGAAGCAGTCACAACGCGGTCGAGGCTGGCACGCACGAACTTTTTCTTCGTCTCAACGGGCGTCCCCACGACTGTCTCACCCGGCAGCACGTAGGGCACGAAAACGGTCGCTCCCGAGTCGTGCCCGAGTCCGTCGCCGCCATACACGAGTTTTTCGATCTTCAGTTCCATGGAGCCATACTAGCCGGGTAAGCAGCTTGATCGCTCGCGAAAAACACGATTACGCAAATGCGTCGAAATTGCAGGAAGATAGCCACGCGCGGCGAGAAGGTCTTTGAGAACACAGTTTGCTCCAGCGTTTAGAAACAGAATTTTCGGCCGCAGGCTTTACGTTAGATAGAACAAGCTGAGCCGTGGCGCGTCCATTAATTCAAAGAGCCGTTTTTGTATGTACTGGCGTTCGAGTTGCGCCAATTGCGCCGGGGACATCTTACGCCTGTAAGGTGCCAGCGAGCGATCCATTTCGCGGCGGATCGCGAGCATCGCCTCTTCATCCGCCTCCGTCGAAAGCGCAGCCGAAAGCTTTTCTTCCAGCACGGTCAAACGCCGTTCGATATCCTCCAGATCAAGCGCACCAGGCGCGCCGATCAACACGCCCACATCGTCAAGGCGAGCAGCGGTTTCTTCAAATCGCGCAGCCATCGCAGGCTTTTGCTCTCGGCGCTTCTGGGCGCTGGCTCGCAGCCGCGCCGCGTTGCGTGCCAAATATTTTTCGAGTTCCTCGCGTGAGAACGCTTCCTTCGCTTGGACGCGACCGGTTTCCGGCCCAGTCCCCGCTGCCGCTTCGCGCGCTTCCTCCGCCGCATCGAGCACTGCATCCACGCAATACGCGAGGCTCTTTAGCTGACGCCCGCCCGCTGCACGTTTCGAACGCGCCCAGCTCTCGAACGCGCGGTCAATCCCTTTCAACACAGCCGGAAGCGGAATTCCTGCCTTCTGCCACGTCTCGACGATTGCCCAATCGAGCGGCGAAACCAGCAGGTGCGCGCCGCGCTTTTTCCAGAAATATTCTTCGATTTCCGTGAAGTAATTGAAGTAGTTGAACGATCCCACGGCTTATTTTTTCTTGCCTGCGCCGCGTTGTGCGGGGGCCTGATTCCTTTCCCAGATAATCCGCAGGCCGTCGAGCGTCAGGTGCTCGTCGACTTTCTCAATGTATTTCGAAGCAGCCGCGATCAGCGGCGCCTGGCCGCCGGTCGCGATCACCTTCGTCTTCTCGCCGACGTTTTTCTTAATCCGCCCCAGAATTCCGTCCACCAGATCGGTGTAGCCGTAGAAAAGCCCGCTCTGCATCTGCGATGCCGTGGTTGTGCCAATCACTTTCCCTGGATCCTTCACCTCGACGCGAAAAAGCCGCGCTGCTCGCGAAAATAGGGCCTCAGCCGCGATCCCGATTCCCGGCACAAGCGTGCCGCCGACGTATTCCCCGCGCGCCGAGAAAACGTCGAAATTAATTGCCGTTCCGAAATCGACCACAATGCACGGCGCGCCATATTTCTCGATCGCGGCCACGCCATTCGCGATTCGATCCGCGCCGACTTCCGCGGGTACGTCCACCACAATCGGCATGCCCGTCTTAACGCCCGGCTCGATGAACAGTGCCTTCTTCTTGAAATACCGCTCGGCCATTTCGGCGAGCGTCCCATTCAGCGGTGGCACCACCGAACTGATGATCACGCCTTCGATTTCGCGCGGTTCCAATCCAGCCAAAGTAAACAGATCGCGCGTGAGAATGCCGTATTCATCCACCGTCTGATCGCGCGCCGTAGTGAGACGCCAGTTCGCCGCCAATTCTTTTGCGCGGAAGACGCCCAGCACCGTGTTCGTATTTCCCACATCCATCGCCAGCAGCATCAATCCGCCTCCACTACATCGCCCGAAAGAATCGCCTCTGTGCCGCGTCCATCATCGCGCGCCACGCGCAGCACCCCGCTCGATTCGAGTCCTGCCGTCGTTCCTGTGAACATCTCGCGCGCCGTCGTGATGCGCACGCGCTTGCCTCGAAAATAGCTGGAAACCTCCGCAAAACGCCGCAAAATCGGCGCGTAACCGTCCGTAAGATAAAGATTGTAGTAGCGGTCCAGATTGCGCAGCAACCGCACCAGCAATTCGAGCCGCGAATGCGCTTTTCCCGATTCGATCCGCAGTGAGGTGGCAATATCCGCGATTTCCGCTGGCATTTTGCTCTGATTCACGTTTATCCCGATCCCGATCACCGCGTAGTGCAGGCGATCCGGCTCGGCGTGCATCTCCGTAAGAATGCCGCCGAATTTTCGCCCGCGCACAAGTAGGTCGTTCGGCCAGCGAATATCGGGAATTGCTGTCAGCTCTTCGGCTGCGGCATCTCGCGCGGCGAGACCGGCCACAATCGTGAGCAGAGGCGCATGCGCTGGCGGAATTGGCGGCCGCACCAGCACTGAACAGGAAATCCCGGCCGATTTTTCCGTAAGCCAGCTTCGTCCCGCACGTCCGCGTCCGGCCGTTTGATCTTCCGCCAACACAATCGCGCCGTGCGGCTCGCCTGCCTCGCCCAGATGCATCGCAATCGTATTCGTAGAATCCGCTTTGAAAAAATGATGAATGCGCTTCGCGAACGCGGTCCCGCTCAGTCGATGGCTCAAAAGTTGCGGCGCCAGAGTGTCCGGCACGCGCTCGATGTGATACCCGGTCCGCGGATGTCCCTTCACGCGCACGCCCAGCGCGCGCAGCTTCTCAATCCAGCGAAACACCTGTTGCCGGGAAACGCCGATCTCTTTCGCGATCTTCGCGCCGCTGATCACAATCGTCGCGTTCTCGGCGAGCAGCGTTAGCAATGCGTCGATGCGCCGGTCCGTCGTCCCGGGCAGAGGTTTTGCTTGTTTGGTAGCCATCAGGAAGGCTAAGAATACGCGACCATCGCCAGGCGAACAAGCGAGGCGCTGTAGGGCCAGCTTTCGATCAGCATTTTAATAGGCATTGGGTTTTCTTCGACTTACGACTTCGGCGCTTGTTACGATGTGGTAGGGTTACACGGCGATGGCAACCTATAGAATTGAACTCAACGATAAGGTTCACAGTTTCCGGTGCTCTCATTGTGGAGAAGAGTCCAATACGGTATGGGGTTGGATATATAAAGACAACGCAGCCCATGCTACCTACTTTGTCAATCTGATGACAGGTCACGCGGAGCCTTCGGCGAGGTTCACGATCAGCATTGGCGGATGGTGTGAGGAAGATTTGGCTAAACGAGAACGGGTTTACATCGAAGCGCGTCCGACTCCTCAAAGTTACGAAATGATGGTGCGGGAGCCCAAAGAATCTCTATACTACGGAAAACCTACCCTTGGAGAATCTCTGACTCGCTCTGAAGCCCTTGCAAGCCCATCTATACAAGAGTTCTTTGCAGTCGCAGATCACATCGCGTTCAATGATCCGGCTGTAAGATCATACTTAATAGGCGAGCAGGTCAGTTCAAAAGGACGGAACCTGCGCGTGAACTAGGCGTGTCGCCCGATCGCAAAGCGACTCAACACCTAACTACGCAAGCTGCTTCAATCGTTCCCGTAGCTTTTGCAACTCAATCTCTCGCTCGCGCAAAGTGTTTTCCATTGCGCACGACATTGACTATCCACACGAGATTTGCCGCATACGAATTTTGCCGGCCCTCTTTTTCCATCCGCACCGAGAGTCGCACCACTCCTTGAGCTTGCCGACAAACTCACCCGTGGCCGACCGCTCGAAAGTTCCGTCAAATCCGCTAAACCCTGTCCCCAATGAAATCCAAAATCCGTTACGTTTCGGTTGCCACACCCACGTATTCTCCCTCAAATTGCCGGTCGTAGGTACGCTTCGCACTTCGAACATTCGCCTGTTTGGTTCGAAGGCTGACTCACTTCTTAGCTCAAATCGGTATGGAATCAGCTTTATGTCTTCGTTTGAAGGATGCCAGGATTGAGAAACAACCTGATAGCAACCGGCGAATGGTGGATGGGTGAAGCTTTGACTTTGGGCAGACACATCGATAGAACAACACAACACGGCCACAAGAAGCCATCGGAGATGAGTCATTTCACCTCATTATGGATCGTTCCCACGAGACTATCGCGAACTACTGATTTACTCCTGAACCCTTCCGGAAATTGCAAAGCAAACCAGGCTAGTCGAATTGTTTCAACCGCTCTCGCAACTTCTGCAGCTCAATCTCACGCTCGCGCAACGTATTCTCCATATTGCGAACGACGTTTTCAGGAGCCTTGCTCCGAAACGTCTCATCCGCCAACCGCGCGCGTTTCGATTCAATATCCTTTTCGAGCCGCTCAATTTCCTTTTTGGCCTTAGCGGACTCGGCTGCCTTGTCAACTCCTTCGCCGTAGGCAATCCGCACATCAAATTGCGCCGTAGAACGAATCATCGCGCCCGTAGGATCGAGTGCCTTATCCGAAATCCGCAGCTCAGACAGCGTGCCCAGTCGCAAGATCAAATCCTGCTGTTCCTGCCCAAGCTTTCGCACTTCGCCATGAGAACTAGAAAAATCCGCCGCGACCTTCCGCTTAGGATCGAGCTTCATCTCCGCGCGAATATTCCGTGCTGCGATGATGATCTCTTGCAGCGTCGCAACATCAGCCTCAGCCGTCGCGTCCGCCCAATTCGCGCATGCCTCCGGGAACCGATCGAGCGCAATCGACCGCGAACCGTCAGGCTGCGGCAGCCGATGCCAAAGCTCCTCGGTGAGGAAGGGCATAACGGGATGCAGCAAACGCAGCGCCGCATCCAAAGCCGCGAAAATATTGCGCCACGCCGGAACGGCGACATCCCGATCCGTCGCGCTAAGTTGTGGCTTCACCCACTCGATATACCAATCGCAGAAATCGCCCCAGAAAAATTGATAAATCGCCTGCGCCGCCTCGTGAAACCGGAAATTCTCCAGCGCATCGTTCACTTGCGCAATCACCGCCGCCAGCCGCGAAAAAATCCACCGATGCGGCAACGATGCCGCACCCGGCAAAGCATAAGGCGCTTTCGCCCGCACCTCGAATCCTGCCAGGTCGTCGAGCGAAAAGCCTTCCGCCTCTCGCTTATCCAGATTCACAAATAAAAACCGCGCCGCATTCCAAATCTTATTCGCAAACGCCCGCGCGCCAAGAATCCGGTCCTCGCTCAGCACAATATCCGTCCCCGGCGCCGCCATGCTCGCCAACATGTAACGCAAGGCGTCGGTTCCATTCTCCTGCGTCAAATGCAACGGATCGACGCCCGTGCCTTTTGTCTTGGACATCTTCGCGCCTTCCGACGTGCGCACCAGCGAGTGCAAATAAAGCCGCCGGAAGGGAATCGTCTCAGCCGGATCCGTCTTCGGCGACGCGCCGCTGCGAACACCGGAAAGATACATACCCATCATGATCATGCGTGCATCCCAGAAAAACAAAATGTCATATCCGCTGATCAGCAGGCTGGTCGGATAAAACGTCCGCATGTCGGCCGTATCGTCCGGCCAACCAAGCGTCGAATAGGGCCACAGGCACGAGCTGAACCACGTATCGAGCACGTCAGTCTCTTGTGTAAGTGCAGACCCGCCGCATTTCGGGCATTTCTTTGGGACACCCGCAGCCCGCGCGTGCCCTTCGAAAAGTTCCACGCTCGAATCTGTCGCAGGCACCATCTCGTGGCACTTGTCGCAATGCCACACGGGGATGCGATGTCCCCACCAGAGTTGCCGCGAAATGCACCAATCGCGAATATTGTCGAGCCAGTTGAGCAATATCGTCCGCTGATTATCCGGCACGACCGCGATCAGCCCATCGATCACCGCCTTCTTCGCGGACTCCGCCAGCGGACGCATCTTGCAAAACCACTGCGTCGAAATGCGCGGTTCGATTTCCGATTTGCACCGGTCGCAAACGCCCACCGAGTGCGTGATGTCCTCAATGTTTTCGAGCAGCCCAATCGCCTTCAGATCCTCCACGACTCGTTTGCGCGCCTCAAAACGATCCAGCCCCGCATATTTTCCTGCCGCGGCGCTCATATGCCCGTCATTCGTCATCACGTCAATTTGCGGCAGGTTGTGGCGCTTGCCCACCTCAAAGTCATTCGGATCGTGCGCAGGGGTGATCTTCACCACACCCGTCCCGAATTCGCGATCCACATACGTGTCCGCAATCACCGGAATTTGCCGATCCATAAGCGGGAGCAGCACATTCCGGCCAACCAGCTTCTTATAACGCTCGTCATCCGGATGAACAGCCACAGCCGTATCGCCGAGCATCGTTTCGGGACGCGTAGTCGCCACGACAACAAATTCGTTCGGGCTCTCGACGAGCGGATAACGTAAATGCCAAAGGTGTCCCGGTCGTTCCACGTGCACGACTTCCAGGTCGCTCACGGCGGTCTGGCAGCGTGGGCACCAATTCACGATATAGCGCGCGCGATAGATCAGTCCGTCGCGGTAAAGTCGCAAAAACTCTTCGATCACCGCACGATAAAGCGCCGGTTCCAGCGTAAACTTCTCGCGTGTCCAATCGCACGAAGCGCCTAGGCGAATCATCTGCTGCTTGATCGCGCCGCCGCTTTTTTCCTTCCATTGCCAAATCCGCCGCTCGAATTCTTCGCGCCCTAGATCCTGGCGACGAATCCCTTCTTTCGCGAGCTCGCGCTCCACCACGAACTGCGTTCCGATGCCCGCGTGATCCATTCCCGGCAACCACAAAGTACGGTACCCGCGCATGCGCCGCCAACGCACCAGCATGTCGATCTGCGTATGCTCCAGCATGTGGCCAATGTGGATAGAGCCGGTGATATTGGGCGGCGGCAGAGCGATCGAAAACGCCGGTCCATCCGCGGAATTTTCCGCGCGAAACAACTTCTCTTCAAACCAGGCTTTCGCCCAACGCTCTTCGATCTCTTGTGGCTCGTATGCCTTGGGTATC
>DATEGW010000091.1:0-2080 GCA_035279845.1 Candidatus Acidiferrales bacterium
CACATCCGCCGCGAAAAGGCGACCTCGAATATCTGCACGAATGAAGCGCTCACGGCGCTGATGGCCACGATTCATCTGTGCCTGCTCGGTAAAGAAGGCCTGCGCGAATTGGCGCTGCAAAACCTTGCGAAGGCACGCTTCGCGCTTGCCGAGCTGGAGAAAATTCCCGGTGTACGGCGCGTATTCTCTGCTCCGTTCTTCAACGAATTTGCCGTGGAATTTCCCCGTTCCGTGAAGTTAATCAATGCCGAACTGCTGCGCGAGAAAATCGTCGGCCCGTTGCCGCTCGGCCAACATTACAACGAATTAACCAAGCGCGCGCTCGTCTGCGTCACCGAAACAATGCCGCGCGCCGAGATTGAGCGTTTCGCCGCCGCCGTGCGCAAAATATTGGAGAACGCTGCTTGAATCGCCTCTTCTCAGTCCCGGCTTGTAGCGGCCGCCTTTTGGGCGGGCCGCCTCGCTTTTCAAGGCTCGCAAAATTCGGAGAAGGATTCTTTCATGCGGACGGCTTCAAGGTTTCTGCCGCAGCGCTAAAGAGCGCATGTTTGACGTAGGTTTAAACGTAGCGCCGCGGCCTTCCAGCGCGGCACGCTGTGCTCGCAGCGAAGCATCAGCGCCATAGGCGCGGCACAACTTAGCCCAACCCGGAAGGGTTGGGTACGAAGAACATAAACCAGAGCACCGTAGGTGCGGCACAGGAATTTATAGCTAGAGGAAAATTTTGAACCCGAAAACTCTCGAAACCACCGCACCGGCGCGCATCACCAAGGCCACGCGACACGTGAATCAAAACGAAGGCCTGATCTTCGAACGCTCCGCTCCCGGAAAGCGCGGCATGGAATTGCCGCCGCTGGACGTGCCCGCCGTCGATCCAGCCTCGACGCTCGGCGCAAATCTCGTGCGCGATGCAATTGACGGCTTTCCCGAGACCAGCGAAATCGAAGTAATCCGCCATTTTACGCGGCTTTCCACCTGGAATTACGCGATCGATCTCGGCATGTATCCGCTTGGCTCCTGCACAATGAAATACAATCCGCGCGTGAATGAATTTGTCGCCCGCCTGGACGGCATTGCCGGCGAGCACCCGATGCAATCCGATCAGGTTTCGCAAGGCTGCTTGCGTATTTTGTGGGATTTGCAGCAGTGCCTGCTCGCGATCACTGGCATGGACGCGGTCACTCTTCAGCCTGCCGCGGGCGCTCAAGGCGAAACGGCGGGCCTGCTGATGATTCGCGCCTGTCTGGAAAGCCGCGGTGATGCGCGCAAACGTGTGCTGATTCCCGATTCCGCGCACGGCACAAATCCATCGTCCGCCGTGGTCGCCGGCTACGAAGTCCAAAACATCAAATCGAACGAGCGCGGCCAGATCGACACGGACCATCTTCGCGGCATGGTTTCCGAAGAAGTCGCCGCGATCATGCTGACCAACCCGAATACGCTGGGCGTATTCGAAGATCGCATCGCGGAGATTTCGGCAATCTGCCACGAGCGCGGCACATTCGTCTATATGGACGGCGCGAACATGAATGCTCTTGCCGGAGTCGCTCGTCCGGGAGATTTCGGCGTCGACGTAATGCACCTGAACTTGCATAAAACTTTTTCGACGCCTCACGGCGGCGGTGGCCCCGGCGGGGGACCGGTTCTTGTCAAAAAAGAACTTGGGCCATTTTTGCCTGTGCCGGTAGTCGTAAAGAAAGAAGGGCGGTTTGTTTTGGACTCGAACCGTCCGCAGAGTGTAGGGCGCGTTCGCGCGTACTGCGGAAATTTTGGCGTGCTGCTCCGTGCGCTGGCCTATACGCTGGCCTATGGACCCGGCATCCGTCAGGCGACGGAAGATGCTGTCCTCAACGCGAATTACATTCGCCAAGGCATCGAAGACCTTTTCGACCTGCCCTACGATTTGCCGTCAATGCACGAAGTAGTCTTCAGCGATGCTCGCCAGAAAAAACATGGCGTGAACACGATGGACATTGCAAAACGCCTCATCGACTACGGCTTCCATCCTTACACAACAGCATTCCCGCTGATCGTGCCTGGCGCGATGATGATCGAGCCCACGGAATCTGAATCAAAGGAA
>DATEGW010000092.1:0-45362 GCA_035279845.1 Candidatus Acidiferrales bacterium
CGCGGGATTCCCACTTTCCCACCGCCACGGCGGCGATCATCTTCTCCCTACCTTCAACAAACCAACCATCTCCTGCCGCCGCTTCTCACTCAAGCATTTCAACCGCGCCAGGGGGATACGATGTGAGTAGGCTCTCCCAAAATGGTCGTTGTCTTTGCTACGAACGGAAAATTCCGATAGCCTGTTGTCGTCAGGGCGTTCCCTTTGAAAAACAAGCACAAAAGACGAAGCCACGATGAGCGTCCCGAGGAAGCGAGTGACGCAAATGTACTCGTTTATCTTGGAAGCTTGGAAGAACCGGCCAGCGTTCGCCGGATCGCGCACGGCATGGGCCTCAAGCACCGCGGCCGTCGCTATCTTCCACGCATACTGCAGCACCTGAAACTTCGCGGCGAAGTTGAGGAAGTTCGCGAAGGATGTTATCGACTGCCGGCAAAGAAAATTCCCTCGAAGGAGAGCAGCTCGCCACAGGTAAGATCGAAACATGGGGGCACCGCAAACGTTCCGCGCGCTTCAGCGCCAGCAAGCGTTGCCACCCCAAACCTCATTGGAGGCCGACTCGTGGCACATCGCGACGGTTACGGCTTTGTGGTTCCGGATCGTCCAATCCCCAATGTGGATGGCGACCTCTTTATTCCGCCAAATGCAATCCACGATGCGATGCATGGCGATCACGTGCTCGCACGCATCGAACACCGGCGTCCGGATGGCCGCGCCGAAGCTCGCATCGTGCAAATCGCCGAGCGTGCACACCCCACGGTAGTTGGGCTTTTCCGCTACGAATCGGACGGCAATCACGTGCTGCCCTATGACACGCGCATTTTGCAGGCCGTGCTCATTCCTCCCGGCGACGAACTCACGCCTTTGCTCCGCGAGATTGCCGACGCAAAGGCTCAAACGCCTGCCGCACGGCGTCGGTTGCGTTTGCCTGAATTGGATGGTGCGGTCGTGAACGCGCAAATCACTCGGTATCCCAAGGGTGGTCTCGCGCCAGTGGGACGAGTGATCGAAGTTCTCGGACGACCGGGCGAAATCGGCGTGGATGTCGAAATAATGATTCGCAAGTATCACCTGCCGCACATTTTTCCCGAGGATGCCGTCGCCGAAGCCAAAGAAACACCGCAGCAGGTCCCTCAGCAAGCGCTTTATCGCCGACGCGATTTTCGTGCGCTGCCAATCGTCACGATTGATGGCGAGACGGCACGCGATTTCGACGACGCGGTGTACGTTCGAGAACATCGAGACGGCGGCTATGAGCTGCAGGTGCATATCGCTGACGTGGCGCACTACGTTTCGCGAAGCGCGCCATTGGATCGCGAAGCCCGCCTGCGTGGCAACTCGGTCTATTTTCCCAATCGCGCCGTGCCAATGCTTCCTGAGGAACTCTCAAACGGAATCTGCTCATTAAATCCGCACGTCGACAGGCTCGTGATGAGCGCGATCATGCAGTTCGATGAAACCGGCCGCAGTAGAGGTGCCGAGTTTACGCCGGGCGTCATCCGATCAGCAGAACGCATGACGTACACAAACGTAAACAAAGTGCTCGAAGGGGATAAGGAGGCGCTAGCGCGCTATGCATCCTTAGCGGCTGAATTTCGCCGTATGAAGGATCTTGCTCTGCTGCTCAATGCCCGCCGCGTCGAACGCGGATCGATCGACTTTGACTTGCCTGAGCCAGTGATCGAGTTCGACGAAGCCGGACGTATGGCTAGTATCGTGCGCAGCGAGCGCAACATTGCACATCGCCTGATTGAGGAATTCATGCTCGCGGCGAATGAAGCTGTCGCGGAATACCTCGAGCGCCGCGGCATCGCTTCGTTACATCGCGTGCACGAGAAACCCGATCCGAAGCGAGTCCTCGAATTCGAAGATTTGGCACACGCTTTCGGTTATTCGCTGGGCGTGGAGGATCTGGCCGAGCGCCGCGTCACAGTGCGCCACGGTGCCATGCGCGCTCCTTCCAGAATGGTTCCTGGTGGACAGAGGCGCGGAGGCCGAATGCGCCAAATGACAGTCGCGCATCCCGCCGCGGAGGAAGTCGATGTTCGTCCGCAACACTATCAGCGCCTGACGCGGAAAATCGCCGGAAAACCCGAAGAACGCATTTTGAGCTATCTGATGCTTCGTTCCCTTAAGCAGGCGCGCTATGCAACGGATACCTTAGGACATTTCGCCCTCGCGACACAGGAGTACACCCATTTCACGTCGCCGATCCGGCGGTATCCGGATCTGATTGTTCATCGCGCTCTGAAATGGGCGCTTGAGAATCCCGATGTGGAAGCGCAACGTGCGACCCTTGAATGCCCCGGCAAAAAGCCGACCCAAGTCGCGATGCTTGGCCCCTACCGTCGCGTCGAACTTGAGGAGATCGCCTCGGAAAGCTCTGAAGCGGAACGACGCGCGGAATCGGCAGAGCGCGAACTGATGGAGTGGAAAACGGCCCAATTTATGGAAGGCCATCTGGGGGATGAATACGAGGCCTTGATTATTTCTGTCCAGAAGTTCGGGGTTTTCGTCGAGTTGATCGACATATTTGTCGAAGGCTTAGTAAGCATCGATCGTATTGAGGAATTCACCGGCATGCGCTGCGTGTTCCGCGAGCGCGACCATGCCATCATCGCCCAAGGACGTCTCGGAGCGCAGCAAGAGTACCGGTTGGGCGATCGCGTCCGCGTGCAGGCGGAGCGCATCGACCCATTCCGTCATCGAGTGGAATTCGCTCTCATCTAAGGACGTCTTGTCGCCACTCCAAACTGATCCCATGAAAGCCTTGTACATATGAGTACATGTGCGGTATTACTGTTTTGTTTATCGAATAGGGGTCTGCCCTGCGCAAATACGAATCATCCCTGGGGAAGCGGGTCGAGGCACGTTACCGCACGGATTACATCTACCACTCCGCTACAGGAGTCGTCGCGCTAGACAATGGCTCGTCAATTTTTATTGAAGATCACTTCGAGCAAAACGGCAAGAAAACGATGCTGCGCGTCGAGATTCCATACGAATGCATCTTAAGTGTGATTGAGCTGCCGCTCGATGGCGCCGGCCGTTCCTAATTGCGCGACTGGCGCTCGCCTCCATGCTGCGGCCCTGCTATGCTCTCCAGCGGAAGGTGACTAATGAAAATGTCGATTGGTTTCATCGGACTGGGCCTAATGGGCAAGCCAATGGCTCAAAATCTCATGAAGGCTGGATTTCCACTTACCGTATGGAACCGCACGGCTTCTAAGGCAGATGATTTAGTCCGTGGCGGAGCAAAGCTCGCGGCGAGTCCTCGCGAGGTCGCCGACCGCAGCGATGTCTTGATCACAATCGTGAGCGACCCGCCTGCGGTCGAAGAAGTCCTCTTTAAGGATGGCGCGCTGGCGGCTCTACGAAAAGGAAGCGTGCTCGTCGATTCGAGTACGGTGTCGCCGGAACTCGCTCGAAAGCTTTCTGGAGCCTGCAAAGAGCGCAGCGTCGATTTTCTCGATGCGCCGGTCACGGGTGGGACTTGGGGTGCTGAAAAGGGCGAACTGGTGTTCATGATCGGCGGCGAAGAGTCGGTCTATGAGCGAGTGAGGCCCGCGCTAGATGCCATGGGAAAAAAGTTTTTCCTGCTCGGCCCGAATGGCGCGGGCCAAACGATCAAGCTCGCTATGAACCTGCTTTACGCGCTTGAGGTCCAGGCATTCGCCGAATCTTTGGCTCTCGTTGCCGCCGGCGGAGTCGAACCTGAAAAGCTCGTAGAAGTAATGCAAGCCAGCATGGGACGCGCACCGATACTTGATATTAAAGCGCCGTTTATGCTGAAGAATGAATTCCCTGCGAGCTTTCCGCTGCGGCTGATGCACAAAGATGTGCGTTTAGCGTTGGAATTGGCACGGCAACAGAAAATCGAACTTCCGGCTGGCTCAGCCGCTTACGCCACTTATTCCGCTGTGAAAGATCAATCGAACGACGATCCAGACTATGCGGCGGTGGCGCGATTCTGGAAGAAGGCACAGGCTGGCGGGGCTTAAAAACACGTCGGAGCGGGTTTAAACCCGCCCCGATAGAAGCTTCAATTAGCCGAAGAACGTCTCTAGAACCGCGAACGCGTTGAGCGCAGGTAGTCGCGCAACTCAGAAACATTGGGACCATACGAACCAACTCGTCCTGCATCGACAGGCAATCCGAGCATCTCAGCCTGCTCGATGCTTAATCCTGCATCATCCAATTCAGCAAGACTATATCCCTCTGCTGGCACAAGACGACGGTCGCGGCGCGAGCGATCTACCGGGCGCAGTGGCCGGTTTGTCCGCCCGCCCCTATTTACGATATGAAAGAACTCGTCCCAGTCTCGCCGGTTCCACATAATTCTTGCCTCCCGCGAACTCCCGACTCTAGGCATCTGATGCGGTACAACTGAATTTGGTAGCACCGCTCTTCTATCACGCGCCGAGGATCAGACAACGCGAATATTAACCCCCGATGCTGTGGAAAGTCGCCTCCGAACTTTCAATGTATCCAGTCAGTTATCGACAACTTGGCTTCCAACACGCTCACCTTGTATAACGTACGGGCGAGCGAAGCATATACACGCTTCCCTGCAAATTGCAGCGCGGATTGATATACTCAGCGGAAGCGACCTGTGGAAATTGGTAGCCGTATGAAGACTCCCGTCATCGTCGTTCACTACCACGAGCTTTGGCTAAAAGGCGGCAACCGCCGCTTTTTCCTTGGCAAACTGTTCACTGCGCTTCGGCAGAGCCTGCAAGGAATCCCGGTGCAGAGAATCGAGCAGCCGGGAGACCGCTTTCTCGTTCGACTTGGCGAAGGGGCTTCGGCTACTGCCGCGATTGAACGGATCGAGCGAGTCTTCGGCGTTGCCTATTATGCGGTAGCCACGCCTGTGGAGCGAGATATGAGTGCGCTGTGCGGTGCGGCTTGGGACGAGCTCGCGCCGATGGCCTTTGGAAGTTTTGCAGTGCGCGCGCGGCGTAGCGACAAGAGTTTCGGCAACTCCAGCATGGATATTGACCTCGTAGTGGGCCGCTTTCTGCAAGATAAGCTGCGGGAAGCGGGACGGAGGGCGCGAGTGGATCTCAAGGATCCGGACGTGACTTGCCATATTGAAGTCACGCCGGGGCCACTTCTCGTTTATGCGAAGAAGATTCCGGGCGCTGGCGGGCTGCCGGCAAATACCGCGGGAAAAATAACTTGCCTGCTTTCAGGTGGTTACGACTCAGCTGTGGCGGCCTACCAAATGATGAAGCGCGGTGCTCACCTTAGCTTCGCTCACTTCTATGGAACGGGTGCGCGACCCGGAGAATCATCGATTCATGTGGCGGTTGGGTTAGCGCGGCAACTCGTTCGTTATCAATTCCATGCAAAGCTTTATCGGGTTGCCTTTGAGGCGGTGCAGCGGGAAATTGTGCGGTATGCGCCGGAAGATTATCGGGTGCTGCTCTAT
Source organism: Candidatus Acidiferrales bacterium (assembly GCA_035279845.1). GTDB lineage: Bacteria > Acidobacteriota > Terriglobia > Acidiferrales > UBA7541 > Palsa-295. The sequence goes on from DATEGW010000092.1 coordinate 5,435, forward strand.
CGGCGGATGATGCTGCGTATCTCGGAAGTGATTGCAAAGAGAGAACATGCACTCGCTTTAATGACAGGCGATAGCTTGGGGCAGGTGGCGTCGCAAACGTTGCGGAATTTGGGTGCGGTGGAGGCGATTGCCAAGCTACCGGTTTTTCGTCCGCTCATTGGCACGGACAAAATCGATATCCTTGGAACTGCTAAGAAGATAGGCACTTACGATATTTCCTCCGAGCCCTTTCATGATTGCTGTCCGGTGTTTATGCCGAAGGCGCCGGCGCTTTATGCGAGCGCGAAAGATCTCGATGAGGCGGAATCCAAGTTGGATATTCGTGCGCTCGTGACGATGGGCCTCCGCGAGACGACCATGCAAACACTTCGTTATCTTGGAGATAGCGTGGAGATCAGCGAGCCGCAACCGATTGCGCGCGAGAAGAAGAGTACGGCGATCGCGTGAAGGCGCTGCGATTACATTCCTGGAAAGTCACTCCGAAAGAAGCGGTGCAAGTCCAGCTAAGGTTGCGTGATCGTGTCGAGGTAAGTGACAGATTCGGCAAGATTTGCAAGGTGGCTGGCGCGGACATTGCGTTGGACCTGGAGCGGAAGATTGCGGTGGCGGGAGTAATTGTTTACAGCTATCCGGAGATGAAAGAGATCGAAAGAGTCTGGGCAAAGCGACCGCTGACGTTCCCGTATGTGCCTGGATTACTTAGCTTTAGAGAGATTCCGACGCTGACGGCGGCGTTTGCGAAACTGAAGAATCGGCCGGACCTGGTTTTTGTTGATGGGCATGGGTTTGCGCATCCGAGACGGGTGGGAATCGCGTCACATTTGGGAATGGTGCTCGATTGTCCGACGGTCGGATGCGCGAAATCTGTGCTGTGCGGCGAGGCAGAAGAGCCTGCGGACGAGTTCGGCGCTGTCTCGGAACTGGAACATAAGGAAGAAGTTATTGCTATTGCGTTGCGGAGCCGCGTCGGCTGCAAGCCGATTTACATTTCGACTGGGCATCGTGTTTCTTTGGAGAGCGCAGTTAGATTTGCGCTCTCGGTTTTGGATGGTCTTCGCGTGCCGCGTCCGACGCGGGAGGCGGATCGATTTGTGGGCAAAATGAAGCAAATTGACGCCTTAAAATGCGCTAAAAAGGCCTTAAAAGGCACAAAATGGCGCGAAGTGCGCCGTAAAATCGCCTAATTTCCGAAGATACTTGGAGCCGCGCAGATTTTTGGCCGGCAGTCCCCGCGGAATTACGTCGGTGTGGCGGATTGACCACAGTTCCAGACCCAGCGCTACTTGCCGCGGGTGAACCTGCGCAGAGGTAAGCGCTTCGCGCCGGTCTTCCAACGTCGGAGCCCTTCGTCACGTCAGGGCAGGCTAAAGCTCCGACCCCCTAGCCGATAATTTTCTGGATGCACGGCAGAGCGCAGATAGCCTGCGCCCCTACAGACGTAGTTTTCGAAGGGCCCGGTCCGGAAATAAAAAACGGGAGGCGAAAACCCAAAGGTTTCCACCTCCCGGGGTGGGTGGGGTTTATTGCCGATAGCCCAGCAAGGAATTTTGGCGTTCCCGCGCCTGAGCTCCAGCAACCCGGCATTCAGCCGGTGCCACGAATAGGCCAGAGTTAGCATAGTGCGCGAAACGGTGTCAATAGACTTTTGTATCTGCTTCGTATGCGAAGCAAGGGGTCTGCGCCGAGAAAGGCTCACGCGGCTTACGGCGGGGCTCGAAGCCCCGCCCAATGCGCTCGGCTTTGGGGCGGCCCTGTGAAGCCCTGCCCTGCCTAAACCGAATTACCGAACAGATTGCCGCAGCCTGTCCTACGATTGCCGGCGCTTGCCGCTGTAGCGGGATGCTAAGCGTGCGAGGCGCGTCGCGCGAAATGCACGATGATCGAGATGATCGCCAGAACCAGGAGAATGTGGATCAGCCCGCCTGCAACGTGAAAAACGAGGAAGCTGAAGATCCACGCCAAGAACAATAGAACGAAAAGACCCAAAAAAAGGAATCCCATAAATCCTCCGTATCACCAAGCTGACGCTAGGCTATGAAATCGGAGCAGCGCGGCACATCGGGCGAAGAATTGACGACTGGTAGCGGGAATCGGTAAAGAGATGCATCTACACAGCTTTGCGTTCATCGCTTTCGGAGGTGCGACTTCAAGGCGAGAGGGATCCTTCATCGCGCCCTTAAAGACGGGCGCGATCCAGGATGACGCCGTCGGGGTTTTGTGGCCGGCGGTACAAAGGCAAAGAGCCGATCAGAGATCGGCGTTCCCAGGAAAAGCAAAGGCCTGCCGCTAACGGGCGGCGGTGGCTTTTGGGAGTTTCCATTTAATGCTGCATCCGACGCTCGGCTTTTGGTCCTGGGTTACGGGGCGACCGGCGAGGACGGCGTCGAGCGCGTCGCGCAAATCGGCGCCGGTGACCGGGCGATCATTCTTGGGGCGGCTGTCGTCGAACTGGCCGCGATAGACGAGGCGGCGGTCTTTGTCGAATAGGAAAATATCCGGCGTGCAGACGGCGCCGTAGGCGCGCGCGACGTCCTGTGTTTCGTCGACGAGATAGGGGAACGTGTAGCCGTAATGTTGAATTTCCTCGGCCATTTTCTCGGGGCCGTCTTCGGGGTATGTTTCGCCGTCGTTTGAATTGATCGCGAAGACAGCGACGCCGCGCGCCTGATATTCGCTGGCGAGATTCGAAAACGAGCCGGCGATGTGCTTTACGTAAGGACAATGATTGCAGATGAAGGCGACGAGAAATGCGGGCGCGTTCTTGAAGTCGTCAGATGAGACCAATTTGCCGTGCGGGTCACGCAGGCGGAATGCCGGGGCGATAGTGCCCAGTGCAAGCATATTAGAAGTTTCGGACATGATTTTGACCTCCTGCAATAGGTTACACCTTTCGGTGGTGATGTCATTTGAAGATCAGCGACGTGGGAATAGATAATGCGTGAGGATAAGAAATATTCCGACAATGCTGCCAGTCGTTGAACCAATCAAGACTTGAAGTACCCCAGAAGTTAGATCGAAGGAATGCCATCGGAAACCCTCTAAAAACAGAATTATCCCTATTACAACAAGCCAAACCACGACTAGCCAAAATGCTCGACCTGCGTATTCCTTGCGCTCATCAATGTCCTGTTGCAAACCAGAAATAATGGTTTTCTTCCGCTGATTATCGAGGTCAATCTCTTCTTGGCTTGTCTTGGGATCGGGAGTTTTCGCTGGTGCTTGGGGCGGGCGAATCTTTTTGAGAAGCTCTAGAAAATCTTCCGATTGGGTGGACTTTTCGCTCACGTATTGATTATTCGTGACGAAGTTTCTTCTTAAAATCAGAGCAGCAGTCCCCTCCCTACAGATTTCCGCGCCCTGACTATGTGGGATACAACGCCGAAGTCTTGCCGCAGGTTTGTGAGGTTTATCTAAAATTCAGAGATCAACTCAGAGAGCTAAAGAAAGCTCCTGGCCGCTATAAGCACATCTTTGAGGCATGCGACATTCTCATGCGCGGTCTCGCGCACGTAGGAATCATTGCGCTTGTCGATGAGGCTACGGGATTCCAAGCGATCAGAGATAGGAACGCACTTCAAGCGATTCTCGATCAGTTTCTGCGGAAAGAACTAGCGGCTTGGGCAAAGCGATTTCCAAGTGAGTTTTACCAAGAGCTGTTTCGCCTGCGCGGGTGGGAATGGAAGGGCATGAGAGTTAATCGCCCCCAAGCAGTAGCAGGATATACGACGGATTTTGTTTATGACCGTCTTGTGCCTGGAATACGGGAAGAACTTGAACGTTTGAATCCCAAAGACGAGCGTGGGCGCAGAAAGCATAGACGTCACCAATGGCTTACAGAAGATGTGGGTCACCCCGCCTTAGCGCAACACTTGTACGCAGTCATCGGATTGATGCGAGCTTCAGCGTCGTGGGAACAATTCAAGCAAATGATGGACAGAGCCTTTCCTAAAAAAGGAACAACACTGTTTCTGCCTGTTGCGGAGCCGCTAAGGTGACCGTTTGGCGGTCCTTTCTTTCGAGGCCGCCACCAACTCTAGCGATTCAAATGAGACCACTACTCACCTTTACGTAGGGCAGTTGCCGCACAGAGAGTCGGAACAACTGGCCCGTTGATACACAACGCTTTGCGCGGCCGTTTCGGTGCAACAGAACGCTGGGGAACAAAATTAAAGACGAACTCTACTGCAAATCGCAAAACGGCCGGCGAGACGCCGGCGCTACAAAATCCTCGTCTCTTGCGGCCATTCCCGTGACAGAACACGGAGCCACGGCCAGTTATCGAGCCGTGCTTTCGAGGGATTTTCTTTCACGTAAGATATGATCTTCTGAAAAGAACTCTGATTGCGGATTAAGTGATCGAAATACTCGCGCTGCCAAAATGCGCCGGTGCCGCCCAAGATACGTTTGGCTTCGTGCGCGGAGAATGACTTCCACGTATGCAAAATGTCTTTGAGCCGATGTTGGCCAAGCGGCGAGAATACAGCGTGGACGTGATTGGGCATGACGCACCATGCGAATAAGCGATAACGGTTGCCCTCGAAACTCGTGATCGCGTTCTCCACGATTTGGGCAATGCGCCGATCGCGCATATAGCAGGTCCCACGCCCTTCATCGAGGCATCTCTCGGCCTTTTTAATGAGGACTTGCATCTCGTGCAGCGCGACTTCGTCCGCTTTAATAGTGGTGCCGGCACGCCTGCCTTTATCGAGGATATCCCGTTGATTGCGGATTCGTGCAAGCAGTTCCAACGGAAGAGAATCATGGAGACGAAAAGTTACAAAATAACATCCACCGGTCCTCTCCCAGTGCGGCAAGTAGCCGCGAGAGCGGATGGAGATGCCGCCGTTTTGCGCCGGTCGAATTGACGTACCTCTTTTAAAGCGGAAGTCAAAGCACAGCCACAGCCGCCGGCGAGACGCCGGCGCTACGAAACCAGTGCCTATGTTGTTGAGCGCGACGAATCTTAGTTCTGGAGGATGACGAAAAACAGCAAAAACGAAACCAACTACAAAAGAAGTCCTTCAGGTCACTTCGCCTCCTTCAGATGGGGCAATTTCGAAACCGACGGACCCGACAACCTGTGCGCCCTTCGGCTGACTGCGGGTTCGATTTTGGATTGCCGGTGGTTCCAAAAGACAAATTGCGAAGGTGCTTGCGCTGCGGGGGCTGCGGGTGTATTTAGGGCGGGCTGGCATTTCGCGAAATTGGCTTTCATACAATGAAAAACGTGCGAAAGCGGAAGTAGGCAGCGCGAAGGTCTTCACGGTTACGGGGGTGAGCGATGAAACGGCGTGAATTTATTGCGGGAGGATTGGCGGGCGGAGTGGCGTTTGCGCTGGGGAGCAGAGCGCAGGCGCGCGGGCAAGCGCAGACGGGCGCGGGCGGCGCTTCGGAAGCGGAGAAGCTGGCGCGGCTTTCGGTGATGACCTATTGCTTCGACCGCATCGTGAAAGGGCTGGGCAAGCCGGACGATCCGGACCGGACGCTGGACATTCTGGACGCGCCGCAGATGATCGCGGATCACTACGGCATCCATCACGTGGAAATGCAGCACACGCATTTTCAGGCGACGGACAAGCCGTATTTTCAGGAGATGAAAGGGCGGTTGAAGAAGGCGAATTCGCAACTGACGCAGATCTGCCTGGAATTCGATTTCGTGGATTTATCGTCAAAGCAAAAATATCAGCAACTGGAAATGTTGGCGCTGAGCAAGGACTGGATCGATTATTGCGTGCAACTGGGATGTCCGCGCGTGCTGCTGAATCAGGGGCCGCTGACGCCGGACGTGGTGGAGGACGCGAAGTGGACGCTGAAGCAGATTACGGATTATGCGAAGACGCAAAAAGTGTTTTGCGACATAGAGAATCGCGGAGGCGGGCGTCCTGCGCCTAACGCGCCGCCGAATGCGCCGGTGCGAGGCGGTTGGGAAGTGCTGGTGGAGGTGCTCAAGGCGGGCGGAGGCTATGCGAATCCGGACATCGGAAATTTCCCGGATGAAGAGTCGCGCGCGGCGGGGTTGCGCGTGATGTATGCGATGACTTCGGGCAATAGCCACGCGCATTATGCGCCGGATCGTTACGATGAGGCGAAGGCGATCGGGATCGCGAAAGAAGTGGGATACAAGGGACTATTTTCGATTGAGACAAGCGCGAGAAACAACGGTCCCGATCCGTATGCCGCGGTGCAGAGCGTCCGGGATGCGCTGTTGAAGATTATTTAGGATCGCGGCGATAGGTCAACGCGCACCAAGAGGTGCGGCAAGAGCGAAATTAAACGGCAGAGGCACACGGCCAGGAGTGGCTGTGCCACAAAGGCGAAGACGAAAGATGGCGGGGTGATCGTCGATGGGTGCACGAGGAATTTTGAGTGGAATCAGCAAGATTGTGCTGCCGATTGCGTGCGTGCTGCTGTGCCTGACATTGCTTGGCGCGCAGCAGAGTTCGACAAAGCCGACTAGTAGTGCTGCGGCAAGCCACGCCGCTGCAAATCACGCCCCTGCTGATCACGTCGCTGCCGATCACGCCAAAACTGATCACGCATCGGCCGATCATGCGAGTGCCGGTGCGAGTCACGCCGCGACGCGGAAGAGCGATGTGGCGTTGGCGGAGGCTCCGCACGTGACATGGAGTGATAATGGCGGCGGACCGGATAATTCGCACTATGTGGATTTCAAGCAGATCACGAAGGCGAATGTGAGCAAGCTGCAGGTGGCTTGGGCGTATCCGAGCAACGACACGATTTCCTATGTGTGGAATCCGCTGATCGTGGGCAATGTGATGTACGTGCTGGCGCGGAACGATTCCCTTGTGGCGCTGGATGCGACGACAGGAAAAGAAATCTGGGTGCACGAGCAACTGCAAGGGATTGAGCCGCGCGGAATTAATTATTGGGAGAGCAAGGATCATACGGATAAGCGGCTGATCTTCGCGCGAGCAGGATTTTTGGAAGAGATTAATGCGGCGACGGGGAAGTCGATACTGACGTTTGGCACGGACGGAATTGTGGATTTGCATGTGGGCCTGGGACGCTATTCGACGGGAGGGCCGCTGGGAAGAATTCAGTCAAACAATCCGGGGAAAATTTTTGAGAACCTGCTGATCGAGGGTTCGGCGACGGGTGAGGGATTTATGTCTCCGCCGGGAGATTTTCGCGCGTACAACGTGATTACCGGCGCGCTGGTGTGGCAATTTCACACGATTCCGCATCCGGGCGAATATGGCTATGACCAATGGCCGAAGGATGCGTGGAAATATGCGGGCGGCGCGAATACGTGGGGAGAGATCACGATCGACGCTAAGCGGGGGATTGCGTATTTTCCGACGGGTTCGGCAACGTACGATTTTTATGGAGCGGACCGGGCGGGAAACGATGTCTATGGCGATTGCCTGATCGCGCTGGACGCGCGGACGGGAAAAAGACTGTGGTACTACCAGACGGTGCATCACGACTTGTGGGATTACGACAATACGGCGGCGCCGCAGTTGACCACGATCGAGCACAACGGAAGAAGAATAGATGCTGTGGCGATGGCGGGGAAGACGGGGTTCCTTTATGTGTTTGATCGCGTGACGGGCAAGCCGATCTGGCCGATTGTGGAACGGCCAGTCGCGAAGAGCGACATGCCGGGTGAGCACGCGTCGGCGACGCAGCCTTTCCCGACCGCGCCCCCTCCCTTTGGCGTGCAGAAATTTACGGCGGCGGACATCGATCCCTATATTTTGACGCCGGAAGAACGGCAGCACTGGACCGACGTGGTGAGCGAGGCGCGAAATGAGGGCCTCTTTACGCCTCCTTCTATGCGCGACACAGTCCAGATGCCTGGAAACGAGGGCGGAGCGAATTGGGGAACAACGGCTGCTGATCCGGCGAAGGGAATGGTGTTTGTGATGACGCTGAACCAGCCGGCGATTTTGAAAATGTCTGACAAAGTGCCGGGAAGAGCCGGCGCTGCTGCACGGCCAGTGGCGGGTTCGGCGGTTCAGGGACGCGCGGTCTATCTTGCGAATTGCCAGGGTTGCCACGGCACGGACTTAAAAGGGAACACGACGTATCCTTCGCTGGTTGGGATCACGGACCGGATGGATTTGGATACGGTGCGGTCGACAGTCAATGGCGGGCGCGGACCGATGCCGGCGTTCAGTCCGGAGATCAATGAAGCGGATATGAATGCGCTGCTGGCTTACCTGGCGAATCCGGCGGCTGCGAATGCGGGTGCAGCTCGCGGCGGACGCGCTGCTACAGCGGAAGCTCCGGCGCCGGATTTGGGCGGGCCGGTGGTTGCGTCAGGGGGAACGCCCGCTGGAAAAATCATGGTGGCTGCTGCGGCGGCAACGCGCGGGATGACGTCGTATGGTGGAATGTCTGGGCCGCCGTATCCGGACGGAGTGGATGCGCCGGCGGAGCGCTATTACACCGGCTACAACATTCAGGGGAATATCATCAAGCCGCCGTATGCAACGTTGACGGCGTATGACTTGAACAAAGGAACGATCAAGTGGCAAGTGCCCGTGGGCGACGATTTGCGCGCGGTGCGCGACGGCGCACACAATACGGGCGCGATTGATATTCGCGTCGGAATGGTGACGACGTCGACTGGTCTGATTTTCATGGCAGGCGGCGATATGAAAATTCGCGCTTACGATGAAAATACAGGCGACGTGCTGTGGACGGCGCGACTGCCGGGACAATCGCAAGGAATTCCGTCGATGTATGAGGTGGGCGGCAAGCAATATTTAGTTGTGAATGCAACGTCGGCGCCGGGCGGGCATGCGCAAGCTGCGGCGACGGGTTTGCCGCGCGGGTATATTGCGTTTGCGCTGCCGGATGGAGAGCAGTAGCACAGCAATTCTCGAAGCGCGCAAAAACTTCACAGCCAAATCAAGAGAGGTCGAACTAAGGCTACACCCCGTCGAAGCAGAATTTAAAACCAAAGCTGATCCAGAGCCAAACCTGCCGCCCTACAGAACGAGGGCGCCCCTACGAAAGACGACCCAAGGCAAAAATACACAGCCAGGAGTGGTTGTGCCGCTAGGCGCGGACAGTCGGTTCGTCCTTTTCGATTTTGCCGTCGCGGACGCGGATGACGCGGTGGGCGTGGGTGGCGATGTCCGGTTCGTGGGTGACGAGGATGATGGTATTGCCGCCGGCATGAAGGCGCGCAAACAGGGCCATGATTTCTTCGCCGGTCGCGGAGTCAAGGTTGCCGGTGGGTTCATCGGCAAGCAGGATGGCGGGATTATTGACGAGCGCACGAGCGATGGCGACGCGCTGACGCTGTCCGCCGGAAAGCTCGTTGGGCTTATGCATCATGCGATCTTTCAGATCGACTTGCGCGAGGGCGCTTTTGGCGCGCTCGATGCGTTCGGCGGCGGGCGTGCCGTTGTAAATCATCGGCAGCTCCACATTGTGTAGCGCGGTGGCGCGGGCAAGCAGATTGAACGTCTGGAAGACGAAGCCGATTTCTTTGTTGCGGATGTAGGCGAGCTCGTCGTCGTTGAGTTGGCTGACGAGGCGGCCGGCTAGCCAGTAATTTCCTTTTGAGGGCGAATCGAGGCAGCCGATCAGATTCATCAGCGTGGATTTGCCAGAGCCGGAAGGTCCCATGATGGCGACATATTCGCCTTTGCGAATCTGCATGTTGACACCGCGTAACGCGTGCAACTGCTCGGTGCCCATTTCATAAGTTTTCCAGAGGTCTTCGGTCTGGATGACAATGCCGGTGTCGATGAGGTCCTGGCGAAAGGATTGGGCTTCGAGTTCTTGTTCTTGCACCGGCATTCGGCTATTCCCTCAATTCATATGATGCTGGACAGAAGAGCGAAGAATCCCGGAACAAAGGATTAAGAGCGATCCTTCGCTTCGCTCAGGATGACGGCAAAAAAATGATCCAACTGAATCGTGTGTCGGGTTGAGGCAAAGCAAGTCAAAACCCGCCCACCGACACGCGCCCGCAAAATTCGCGGGCAACGGTGGCCGCTACAAAGGCAACTTCAAAAACAAAACCAAAGGCAACGGCAAAGATCAAACCCAAAGACAACGGCAAAACCAAATCAATTCGCGCGGCCCGGATGGCTGTGCCACAACGGCTACACGCTAGCTACTCGTTGCGGCGGTGCTATTCGTGATGCTGTTATCGATCTTTATTGCGGCGCCTGAATGGAGCGAGCGCAGGGCTTTGTAGCTGCCGATAACAATCTGATCGCCGAGATTCAGGCCCTTGATGACTTCAATATCGGTGACGCCGCTGATGCCCGTTTGCACCGGAACGAACTGAACTTTGTTGCCGCGGATGATGAACACGCCCTGAACGTCAGCCTTGTTGCTGGGATTTGCGACGTCAGAGCTAGAGGCGGCGAGCGTTACGGAGCTGCCTGAATCATGATTGGTGGCGAGATCCTTTTGCGAGCGCATGGCGAGCGCCTGGATTGGGATGCTCAACGCGTCCGGTTTTTTCGCCGTCTCGATTTTGGCGGTGACCGAAAGACCCGGCCGCAGTCCCGCCGGCGGATGATCAAGCGTGACGACGACCTTAAAATCGCGAGCCTCCTGCGTGTTCGTGGTGGTTTGCGTCATTGAGGCGTCGCCCGTGCTGCGCAGGATAGCCTCGTCGCCTACGGCCGTGACTTTGCCCGTAAAGGTTTTGTTCTGGATGGCGTCAATGGTGACTTCGGCGGGCTCGCCGTTGCGGACGTTCGTGATGTCCGTTTCGTCAACTTTGACTTCGGCTGTGACGACGCTCATGTCAGACAGCGTGAGCAAAAAGCTGCCCTGCGAGTTCTGGATGCCGGGGACGACGTTTTCGCCGACACGAACCGCGATATAGCTGACCAGACCGCTGATCGGCGCGAAGTAGGTAGTCTTGTGAAGAATGTCTGTGGTGCGAACGAGCGCGGCCTGCGACTGCGCGAGATTCGATTGGGATTGCTCGCGGGCCGCAGCCATTTGGTTAACTTGAGCCTTCGCGACTTCGAGGGCACCCACGGCGGCATCGTAAGCGGCTTTACTGGCGTCGTAATCGGCTTTAGAGATGAGCTGATTCTCGAAGAGCGCCTGTTGGCGGCCCCAATCGAGCTTGGCTTTTTCGAGGTCGGCCTGACGCTGGACGACGGTCGCATTGGCGGCGGCGAAATTGGCTTGGGCAGCAAGGACGGCGGCTCTGCCGGAGTCAATAGTGGCCTGCTGCGCCTTCACGTCAGCTGCGGGCTGGACGTTGTCCACGTGGAGCAGAACATCGCCCTTTTTGACGTAATCGCCTTCGTGAACGTCAATCGAGGTGATAATGCCGACGCCCTGGCCGACGACGTTTGTATAGTTGTTCGGGCGGATTTCGCCGGAACCGGTGACCAGAGTGCGCAGGTCCTCACGGACAACAGTGCCCGTTTGGACGGTAACGACATCTTTATTCGCCTCGTATACGCTGACGAGAGTGATCACGGCGATGGCGACGATCACGCCCACGCCAATTACGGCTTTTTGCCAAGTCTTCATCAATTTTGGTCCTCAAATCCGATTCGAATCAAGACGCTCACCGAGAAGCGCCGGCAAATTCGCGGGCACCCTTCGCGTGCTCAAGGCAGGACGGTGGCCGCTACAAAAACAATTCAAGGCAATGCAAAACCCACCAAATTTAGAACCAAGTGAAAAGCGCCCGCCCTAAAGGCGGCCGCTACAAGACCAAATTCAAGACCCTTCAACAGCTCGATTCAAGAGCAAGGTCAAGGGGTGAAGCCCCAGAGCGCCGAGGCGCTCGCTTCCTAGCTCTAAATACGCAGGGGCTCAGGAAATGTTTCGCGACAAGTGGGGGTTACAAAGGTAGATTTTAGCGCTGCCGGAAGACGCGGGCAACCCAATTTACTGAACGTTATTCAAATGCCTTAAGGGGAAGGGGTAGCTTCACAGAGTTGACCTGTACGGAAGGACAGGGTAACATTCCTCCCCGCACCCGGTGGCCCATGATTAGAAGCCGTAGGCTTAGTACGTTCTTATTCGCCTCTTTGGCGGTCGGGGCTGTGGGTGTGTCAGCATTGACAGTAGCGGCCCGGCAGGACTCTCCGCAACCCTCAAGCGACCAGAAAAAAACCGCAAAAGAGAAGAAAAGGAGCAATTCCGCGCTCTACAAGGAGCTCGATACTCCTTATAAGAAGTGGCTCGATGAGGACGTGGCCTACATCATTACGCCCGAAGAACGGGACACCTTCCTGCACCTGCAAACGAACGAAGAGCGCGAGACTTTCATTGAAGCGTTCTGGCAGCGGCGCAATCCCAATCCGGATTCACCGGATAATACCTATAAGGACGAGATTTACCGCCGGATAGCTTACGCGAACGAGCATTTCGCCTCGGGTATTCCCGGATGGAAGACCGATCGGGGCCGTATCTATATTAGTTGGGGCCCGCCCGACGAGCGGGACGAGCATACTGCGGGCGAGCAATGGGACCGTCCGATGGATCAGGGCGGTGGAACCACCACGACCTACGCGTATGAGAATTGGCGCTACCGCTATCTGGCAGGTTTCGCGGGCGACCATCAAGAGAACGTAGAATTTGAGTTTGTGGATCCGACCGGGACGGGCGAATTCCATCTAACTATGGATCCGAGCGAGAAGGACGCGCTGCTGAATGTGCCCGGGGCGGGCTTGACCATGCCTGAACAAATGGGCATGGCAGACAAGTCGATGCGCTTCTCGAACCCCGATGGCACCCACTTGGCGGGACAAGGCGAGGGCGTTTCTCAGGGATCGGAGTTGAATGAGTTTTCGCGGCTTGAGAACTACGCCGCAGCCTTCCGGCCGCCGCCGGTAAAGCTACCGGAAGAGTTGGTGACTCACAATCTGATCCGCAACACACTGAAGTTCGATTACATGGAAGATTTCTTGCGGATCACATCAGACACAGTGATGGTACCGATCACGATTCAGATCCCGCGCACGCAACTGACGTATGTGGAGAAGGATGGCGTTGATCGAGCCCATGCAGACGTTTTCGGGCGCATTACGACACTGACGGGACGGACGATCACAACGTTTGACGATCCAATTGAAGATAATGTGCCGGCGTCGACGATTCAGGCGACGAAGACCGTACAAGAGATATATCAAAAGCAAGTCCCGCTGAGCCCTGGCTTATACGCGCTCGATCTGGTCATTAAGGATACGAACAGCGGCAATGTGGGCGTGGTCGATACGCGGCTTGCGGTACCGCAGTTCAAGGAAGACGAACTGAACGCAAGTTCGCTGATTCTGGCGCGGCAGATTACGCCCGTCTCGTATAAGGACATCGGACTGGGGCAGTTCGTGCTGGGCGACGTAAAAGTCGTGCCGCAGATGAGCCGGAGATTCTATCAAAGCGAACAGATGGGGATATTCCTGCAGGTCTATAATCTGAAGGTAGACGAGAAGACGAACAAGCCGGACGTCTCCGTGCAATACCGCGTGATGAAAGATAAAGATCCGAATCCGGTATTGAAATTTGACCTGGGTGCGGATAAGCTGCCTGCGCACGGCGAAGAGATGACGTTGCAGGACGCTCTCACACTAGGCTCTCTGCCGCCGGGCGATTATAAGCTGGAAGTGGCAATCACCGATAACCTAGCGAAGCAATCCATTATCCCGGCCCAGAATTTTACGGTTGTAGCGGCCCCCGCGAACGCGAATACGACTCAGGGGAGGTAATCCTTGTGAATCTCCGAGCGGTTCGTCTCATCCTTCTTGGATGTTTCGTGTGCCTTATTGCAGTTCCTGCCCAGTGCGCTCCTAGTGGCGGCAAGATTACCGGAGTGGTGGTTGACGCGAGCGGGACGCCGCAGATGGGCGCGACTGTCGTAATATCCCCGGAAAAGCTGCTCGCCGGATCGACAATCAAATTGCACACCAATGGACGAGGCGATTTCGCTTCGGAAGCCCTTCCGACAGGCATGTATTCGGTGCAAGTGACGCTTGCGGGATTCCTGCCGACGATCGAACAGCACATCGAAGTGAGCGGGAGTCACGCGACACTCTTGCAAGTGGTGATGGGGTCGGTATTTTCGTCCCTTGGGCAGCTGCGGCAGCAGCCTGAGCAGCGCGGCGCCGCGGACGATTGGGTGTGGGTGCTGCGTTCGACGGAGGGCGGCCGGTCCGTACTTCGATGGGATGATTCTCCAAATGTGGCACTCGCGAGCGCAGGCATGGGCGAAGATGGCGGAAAGAAGAATGGCCGCGGGCTTGTGGAAGTGTCGTCTGGAGGGCAGAATCCGACCTCAGTGGCAAATAGCCCCGTAGCACCAGGGACCGAGTTCGCGTACGACGTGCCAATGGGGCAACAGGCTCGATTCTTGCTGGCGGGCCAATTCAGTTATTTGAACCAGCAGTCCGCGACAGGCATTGCAGCCGAGTGGCTGCCGACCGGGGACGCGCGGACAGGCCCGGTTACTACGCTCGTGGTGAGGCAGTCCGAATTCGGCCCGGGCGGACCCGTTTTCCGGGGAATGCGGATTTCGCATGACGATGAGCTGCTGGTGGGCGATCGTGTCAGCGTGCGGTACGGCGGCGAATACGTCTATGCCGGATTCGGAAGCGGTACTTCGGCATTGCGCCCGCGTGCGGAAGTGGCCGTCGAGTTGGCTCCAGACTGGCAGCTTTCGATGATCGTGGCCACGCATCCGTGGCAGGACGCGCTGGGCGATTCAACGGATGCTCTGCAATCGGCGGTGAATACGTTTGACGCGTTCCCAACTTTGATGATGAGGCGTGGGAAACCGGTGTTTGAAAACGGCGTACACGAGGAAGTGGCTGTGAGGCACTCGATCGGAGACGATGCGGAATTGACAGCTGCGGTATTCCACGACCAATCTTCGCATACGGCGGTGATGGGAGTGGGGGCGGCTCCGAGTTCGGACTTTGTGCAGGGATTCTTTGGCGATGCGTTTGCGTATGACGGCGGCGGAACGAGTTCGGAGGGCACGCGCATAGCGTATCAGCAGCGGATTGCGCCGGGGCTTACTTCGACCGTGATTTACGACTACTCCGGGGCGCTGGTTGCGGACGATCTGTTGGCTGGACATCGTTTGCGCGATCAGTTCGTGACAAAGTATCGGCATAGCGTAGCAACGAGGATGGCGGCCAAAGTGCCGGGTACACACACCAGCGTCATGGTCGGGTATAAGTGGCTCAGTGGTCGAATCGTCTCGCAACAGGATTCCTTTGGCGAGGCGATGTACGGTGTCGATCCCTACCTGACTGTGGGGCTGCGTCAGCCTCTGCCTAACTTTTTCCCCGGGCACATGGTCGTACAGGCCGACATGGGAAATATCCTTTCCCAAGGCGGAACGACCGTGACGGCGCGGGGCCAATACGTGTTGCTGGTCCCGGCCTATCGGTATTTTCGAGGCGGACTCAGTTTTCAGTTCTAAACTCCTACTCTATCCCTCATACCAAAATAGGGAATCGCATACCAGAAACAGAATCATGCGGTTTGACGCGCCGGAGTTGATGCCGCCAACCGACTGAATGTAAATGGCTTACTTTTATGTGTTCGCCTATGGCTTGCTGGAAGGGTACGTGCTAGCATTCCTGCAAGTATGGGTGGGTAGTGTGACCGCAGCATGAACAATAACCTTCGCCTCCGGTTAGGAGCCGTCTCGCTAGCGCTACTGACGCTTGCGGCGGTTGTTTTTGGCGTGCTTAATTTCCAACAACGTTACCGGTTTGTGCCGCCAACTGATGGCGCGACGTGGGTTGACACGGCTCACGGCGTCACAGCAAAGGCAGTCACGTCTGGCTCATCTGCCGCGACAGCCGGCATACGGAACGGGGACGGCCTTGCTGCCATTCAGGGGACCGTTGTTCATCGTGCAACCGACGTCACCAGAATTTTGTGGAAGGCAGGGACGTGGTCTGAGCTTCGCTACCAAGTCACGCGCAACGGCGAGACGCTTTCCCTTGCCCTGATTACCGCGCCTACGCCGGTCTCTTCGACAGAAAACTACCTGCGCGTAACTGGTTTGCTTTACCTCTTTATCGGTCTATTCATTTTTGCACGACGGTGGAATGCGCCGCGGGCGGTGCATTTTTACATTTTCTGCCTCGTGTCGTTCATTCTTTACACGTTTCATTACACGGGAAAATGGAATTCGTTTGACCAGACAATCTACTGGGGCAACGTGGTTGCGGGTCTGCTGCAACCGACGTTGCTCGTGCATTTTGCCCTAGTATTTCCGGAACGTCGCCGGTCACTATGGGCCAAGCTGACGGTAGTCTACGGCGCGATGGCGGTGCTGCTTGCGATGCACATCGCCGTGGCTGAGGCAGGCTCTCTTGCCTTTCTGCGAACGGTGGCAAACAGCGAGACGCTGGACACGATTGGACTTGCGTACATGGGCGCGTGTTTTCTCGCGGCGGTAGGCATTTTCCTCGCCAGCTATCTCCGCGCACCCAGCGGAATTTTGCGGCAGCAACTGAAATGGGTCACAGGTGGAACATTTGCCGGAATCGTGCCGTTTTTCGCCTTCTACATCGTGCCGCGATTTGAGAACGCCGTCCTGTCGCACTGGATGGCGCTTTCCGTATTCTCGCTCGTGCTGATTCCGCTTTCCTTCGGCTATGCGATCGTGCGTTACCGGCTGATGGATGTGGATATCATTTTCAAGCGCGGACTGGCGTATACGTTTGCCATGGCGGGCATCGGCGCAATTTATTTTGCTGCGATTGCGCTGATTGGCGAACTTTCGCACGCCGCATGGCCATCCGGGTCAGCCGGTGCGGTGATTGCGATTGTGGTCGCTGCTTTTTTGTTTGCTCCGCTACGCGATTGGGTGCAGGGAAGACTTGACCACTTTTTTTATCGCGATCGGCTGGATTACCGGCGGACGTTGATTGAGTTTGGCCGCGCGCTGACAAGCCAGGTTCATCTGCAGACGCTGCTCGGTTCGGCGCTTGATCGTATTTCGCAGACTCTGCTTGTGGATCGCGTGGCGATCTTTCTGGAAGATCAGGCCGCGCCCGCAGGTTTCACGCTTGCGCGCTCGATGGGCATACGACCTGAAGGCGATCTGGATTTGAGATTTCTGGAAGCTGCAAAGGATCGGAATTGCCTGTTTTTCGAATCCGCGCGGACGGACTTGAGCGCGCCGGACTCCGTAAGGAATACGATCGAGCAGCTCGATCTGAATTACTTTATCGCGTGCCGACTACGTGACCGGACCGTGGCTGTGCTTGGGCTGGGCAAGACGGTGGATGGCGACTATTTGTCTTCCGAGGACCTGGAGTTGCTGTCAACCATCGCGGGTTACGTTGCTATTGCCGTGGAAAATGCGCGTCTATATCAATCGCTTGAGCAGAAGGCGCTGCAGGTAGAGCGGTTGAAGGATTTCAGCGAGAATATCGTCGAGTCTCTTAAAATTGGCGTGCTAACCGCCGACCTCGAAAACCGAATTGAGTCCTGGAATCCGCAGCTTGAGGAATTACTTGGCGTCGGACGCGGAGACGCCATTGGGCACAAGATCGCCGAGATCCTACCGCAGGGTTTGGCAGAGGAAATTGCGGCTCACACCGAAGAGCACGTTTCCGGCATTTACAAGTTTCACGTGAATACGAAGAAAGGGCAGCACGTGGTGATAAATGCGTCCATCGCGCCGCTGCTGGGCAAGACCGGCGCGCGATTGGGCCGTCTGGTGCTGCTTGACGACATAACACAGCGCGTCTCATTGGAAGAACAGCTCGTGCAGAACGAGAAGCTGACTTCGCTGGGGTTACTGGCCGCGGGAGTGGCGCACGAGGTGAATACGCCGCTTGCCGTGATCTCGAATTATATACAGATGCTCGCCAAGCAGATTCCGCCAGACGATCCGCGACAGAAGACGATCGACCGCATCGTCAAACAGACCTTCCGGGCGAGCGAGATCGTTAACAATTTGCTGAATTTTTCGCGCACGGGCGGCGCGGAGCTGGCTGAAGTGGACCTGAACGACGTCCTCGAAGAAACTTTGACGCTGGTGCAGCATCCATTTAAGACAGCGCAAGTGACCGTGATCAAGAACTACAAAAACGAATTACCGCCGGTGCTGGGGTCGACAACGAGGCTGCAACAAGTGTTTCTGAACCTTCTGATGAACGCGCGAGATGCGATGCCTGGCGGCGGTATGCTGGAAGTACGCACAATGGCGCACAACGGCTCAGTAGAAGTGGAACTGACCGACAACGGAGCCGGAATCCCGTCCGAGCATCTGCACAAAATTTTCGATCCATTCTTCACGACCAAGCCGACCGGCAGGGGCACGGGGCTAGGCCTCTCCGTGAGTTATGGAATCATCAAAGAACATGCAGGAAAGGTTGACGTGAAATCCACGCCCGGCAAAGGCACATCCTTCCGGCTGGAATTCCCCTCGGCCAGGAAAGCGGTTCATGCCTAGAGGCACGATTCTCGTAGTCGATGACGAAGTGGAAATCCGGGAAGGGCTCGACGCGCTGCTGAGCTCGGAGGATTTTCGCGTGACGCTTGCCGAAACCGGCCAAGCCGGACTCGATCGGCTGGCGCAGAGCCCGTTTGACCTTTTACTGCTGGACGTAAGCCTACCGGACCGCAACGGGATCGAGTTGTTGCGCGAAATTCGGACGCGCGATCCGCACCTGCCGGTGATCCTGATTACCGCCTATGGTTCGATCGAAATGGCGCGCGCGGCGTTTAAGAGCGGGGCGCAGGACTACATCACAAAGCCGTGGTCGAACGATGAGCTAGTTACGCAGGTTTCGCTCGCGATCGAAGGACGGCGGCTGCGGGAAGAGAATGTCCACCTGAAACGCGCGTTGAAGCAGCGATACAACTTTCCCAATATCGTTGGCAAGAGCGAGAAGATGCTCGCGCTGCTCGATTTGGTGGCGCAGGTGGCGCCGTCGCGCTCGACGGTGCTGATTTCGGGCGAAAGCGGAACCGGAAAAGAAGTGATTGCGAAGGCGATCCATGCGGCTTCGACGCGCACCGATAAGGCGTTTATTCCGGTAAACACAGGCTCGATTCCCATCGATCTGCTCGAATCGCAACTTTTCGGGCACGTGAAGGGTGCGTTCACGAGCGCCATTGCATCGAAAAAGGGGCTTTTCGAAGTCGCCGACCAGGGAACGATTTTTTTCGACGAGATTTCGACCGTCAGTCCGGAGACGCAGGCAAAATTGTTGCGCGTGATTCAGGAACGCGAGTTCATGCGGCTTGGCGGGACGGAGACGATCAAGGTTGACGTGCGGATCCTTGCTGCATCAAACGAAGACTTGCAGCAACTCGTTCGCGACGGGCGCTTCCGGGAAGATTTGTTTCACCGGTTAAACGTGATCTCGCTGAAATTGCCGCCATTGCGCGAGCGCAAGGAAGATATTCCCTTGCTCGTGGAGCGTTTTCTGGGGCGATTCTGCCAGGAAAACGGCACTTCGGCGCGCGCGTTCACGAGCACGGCCATGAAGATGATGATGGATTACGATTGGCCGGGTAATGTGCGCGAGCTGGAGAACGCTGTCGAGCGCGCCGTGGTGCTATCGACGCAAAACTCGATGGATGGCGACCTGCTGCCGGAAAGTATTCGCAGCCGGGAGATTGTACGTGGCGTTCGGCTGCAGCTTTCGGAGTTTCTGCCTCCTTTGCCCGGCGAAGGACGCGGGCGAAGCGGAGTGTCTGCGCCGACGCTCTTCGAGATACTGGAAGAGGTGGAGCGTCGGTTGATTACAGACATGCTCGATCGCACGAATTGGAACCAGACGGAGGCGGCGGAGCGGTTCCAGGTGCCGCTATCGACGCTAAACCAGAAAATCAAAAGGCTCGGGATCGAGACGCGGAGAAGGCCGGGCAGTTCGCGCGGCGGTGCGTCTTATGATTATCCCGGCGAACAGACCGCTGCGGAATTTTCGGCCGGTAAGTAGAAACCTTCCTTACAATTCCTCCATTAAACGCTGGCAGTGTGTGACGTGGGTTTTGCCTCGCTGTCCGCCTCGTGATGGAAATTCTTCATTTCGTACATGGAACGGTCGGCGGCATTCAGGAGCGTATCAACCGTTTCGCCGCTTTTGGGATAGACAGCCGTGCCGATGCTGACGGAGATTCGCGGCTGTTCGGAATCGCCTGCTACACGGGCGCAAATCCTGGCAGCCACGCGCTGCGCTTCACGCTCGGAAGTTTCCGGCATGACGAGGGCGAACTCATCTCCGCCGTATCGAGCTGCTGTGTCTATGCTACGGCTATAGACGCGAAGAACATCCGCAAGCCTGCATAAAGCGCGGCTGCCTGTTAGATGACCGTGTCGATCATTGATTGTCTTCAGGTGATCCATATCGATCAGAAGAACGGAGAAGGTGCGATTGGTGCGGTTTGAGCGCTTCACTTCAGCGTCGAGAACGTCAATGAGCTTGCGGTAATTTGACAAGCCGGTGAGGGGGTCCGTTACGGCGAGATTGCCGACCTCCGTCTCCATGCGGCGGCGCTGAGCGGATACCGCCGCCAAGGCCATCGTCATTGCGGAAATGATAGCCATGAACGCCTGCAGAAGGAGCAGTGAGTCATTTTTGGAAGGTGTGACAAAAGGCCCCGTACCGTGCAGCGTACCCCAAGTTGCGATACCCGAAAGGACTATCGTGACGGTGATCGCTTCACGTTGGCCAAAACGAAGGGCGGCCCAAAGCAAGAAAGGAATGCAGAGATATTCGAGCGGGTATGCGTGCGTCCCGGATACGAACAGCCTGCCAAAGACCGATTCCGCGGTAAAAAATAGCGCGATCACTAGGGCTGAGATTTCTAGAAGCTGAGACTTGCTCCAGGGAATACGGAAATCATCGGCCCACAGAACGATAAGCGGGGCAATCAAGAGGGCGCCTGTGCCGTCCCCGAGCCACCATGTGAGCCAAATCGGACGGAAGCTAGCCCAGGATGCAAGACCACATGAACAAAGCGTCGCTACGCCAATAGTTGCTGCAACAATCGGCGCAGCCAGCCCAGCAACGAGGTCGAATTTCAGCGTCGTCGATGCCGTTTCGAACGCCTTGCGGCCGGCCGCGAAACGGCTGACAAGATATGCGGCGAGCAAACCCTCTAACGAGTTTCCTATGGCAATCGCAAGAGAGGTTAGAGGCGTACCGAGCGTCGTCCAGTTTACAAAAAACGCACCCAAGAAGACGCCCGGCCAAACGCGATAGCCGAGAAGGAGAAAAGCGGCCAGTGCAATTCCGCTGGGGGCCCAGACGGCGGTAGAACTAGGATGAACAAAAGCCAGCGCCAGACCAAGCTTGCCTGCGACGAAGTACACTACAGCCAAGAGCACAACTGCTGGGATTTCTTTCTTCCATTCGATCAAGGAGACCATCCGCATGAAGTCGCTTTTTGAAAGCTCTTGCGCAAAGCATGCTTCGATGATCGCCTCTTAGCGATATGTTTCGACGCAGGCGTCGGCCGCCTGGCGCGAATGAGTTATACAGGAAATCAGTTATTTCGGTCTAAGGGCGAACGTTCGCTTTTTGCGCGGAGAAGAAAAATCACACCAATGGGCATCCGGCGATTGATTCGAGAACGCGGAACGGCGCATGCTCTGGCGACACGAGAGCGTCGGCGGGAATCAGGAGCGTCTGCTCCAGCGCGTAACGACCTGACATTGCCGCGTGGGCGACGCCGTCCGTGTAAACAAGCCAAGTGGAAAGCGGAGGAAAATCAACGCGTGACTTGGGAGATCGCTCTTGAAATTCAACGTTTTCTTTTAAGTAGTCGTGGAAGCGCAGCATGAACATGTCATAGCGCGTGCGTCCCATGCCACGAATGCCGAAGGCGTGGCCGACACTCTGGACCGTGCGCTGCAGAAAGCCGTCTTGCTCGGCAATGCGGCGAAGACCCGCGTTTTCCGCGTGCGCGCGGGCGATGGCGCCAAAGTCGTCCAAGGTGTTCCAGACGCGCGATGTGGTCGGATTGACGTTCGTGAAAACACGCAATATGCGCCCGCCTCGAGTAGGGCGGCTCGGAAAAGCGTCCACATGCAGAAGGTCGTTGCGCTTGTGGAGCGGAAGGCCGCGGCGCTCCTCCTCGAAGGGCCTAAAGCTCGCGAAATCTATGGTCCATTTGCCGGCGTACGGCGCAAGAAATTGTTTTAGAAAGCCAATAACGTTTGTGCTGTAGCGGCGCATGATCTCGTGAACTTTGGAGACCGTTTCAGCATTGCCCTTAATGCCTTTCAGCAAGTCCTCGCCGGGACGGTAGGAAATGTTTTTGTGCATACGCATCTCGGCCCATTCCTGCTGAAGCAGGAATTCGCGATCGGCGGCAGATAATTCGAAGGGGGGCTCGCGAAAAAAGAGAATCTGGCCACGTTCGAGCAGGTCGCAATACGCCCGGGCACACTGTTCATGCCGTCCGGTTCCGCGCCAACCTCCGGATGATTTGTAGTCTTCGACGACGATGCCTGGCAAATTAGCCATTACGGCTTATCAGCCCTTTCCCGCACTGGCTGCCTTATAACCCCGCGGCAGCAGAGCGGTGGAAAGATCGACGCCCGAAAGATCGACACCATCGAGGTTCGTTTCGCGAAGGATCGCCGTCTTCATGTTTGCACCCGTGAAATCGGCACCGCGAATATCGGCACCACGAAAATTCGTGGCTCCGAAATCCGCGCCGCGCAGAATCGCTTTGCTCAAAATGGCGCGAAAAAGTTCCGCGCCTCCCATCTGTGCTTCGGTGAGATCGGCTCCCTCAAATACAGTCTCCGTCAGGTCCGCACAACGCAGATCCGCCTTGCGGAGCTTCGCATTGGAAAAATCGGCGGAAACAAGTCTGGCTTGGCGCAGGCTGGCACCTTCGACATTCGCGCCTTGTAAATTCGCGAGGGAAAGATTCGCCTTTGCCAGGTCGGCGCGCCTGAGATTTGCGCCCGAGAGGTCAGCGCGGACGCCCCCTTCCGCTCCACGAGTGAAAAGCACATGGTCCTCAATAATCTTGCTGAGGCGTTTGCCGTTGTGACGAATGCTTCCAGGCGATCTCAGGCCGCCCGGCTTTAATGCGCGCAGTAGTCCCATTGGTCGCTTTCCCCGAATAGATGAATTTGACCGACCTATTTTACTAGAATTCCGGGCTCGGCGCGCCCGCCTGATCGCTGGGCATGCCGGATTGTGTTAACGTGATTCTAATATGAGCAGGACCGCGCGATGCGTTGGTGTTCTGGCGATTGGCACGGCTTTGTGCGCCGTTCTGCCGCGTGCCAAGGGACAGCAGGATAACTCCCAAGCTGTGGAAGAAGTGGTGGTGAATCAGGCCGCTGGACGCGTGGTAATCGCCGTCGTGAACCACGCAATTGTGATTGGTACCGTCGAAAGTGCGATCGAGCCGGGTACGCGAATACCGATCCCTACGGCTCTTTCCAGCATACGCGTGGGAATAGTTCTCGGCGCGGACGAATGGGCTTCGCCGTCCCTGCAAAAGGATCTCGGTTGGCTGGATCAGGAATTGCCTCACCTACACAGTGGAGTGGCAGCTGACGCGCCGAGCATAGGCGGGCCGACGGCCAACACTCAGGCGACCGATATTGAGGCAATCGGTAAGCCAGTGCGAGAGCGCCTCGGGGAGCTTGCCGGCGACATTCACTCGAATCTCGATTGGCCTGCAAAGAGCCCTGTGACGGAGTTGCTGCTGGTCGATTACCTGCCGGATTACGGCCCGGAAGTCTGGCAGCTTACCTATTCGCTCGAGCAGGAACAGCAGCAAGGCGATTACTGGGTGACGAACGTCGAAGGGCCTGTCTACCAGCAGATATGGCCGCCCGAAAAGGGCCAAGCGCACACGCTGATGGAATTCGATTACCCGCAGAAAGACGCGCCGACGACACTGCTCGATCTAATAAAACAGAAAGACCCGCGACTGGAACCCGTGATTCAAGGCGATCAGACGTTGACGGCAACTGCGAACAGCTTTATGAGCGGTGACAGCACGAAAATATCGGCCCGTGACGCAACGCAATTTCTGCGCGCGGCGCTTGCTGCCATCACGCCGCCGAATGTGCCGCAAACAATGGCCATAATTCGCGACGAAAACGGCTTCGATTGGATTCTTCGACCGCCAGCTGAGCCTCGTAAGCCAAATTCCAATCAGCCACCGGGTGCTCCGTCGCTCGCCAATCCGCACCAAGCTGAACCGGGAGCGCCTTCACTGGCACACCCACTGCATTCGCAGTGACAGCTATTTTTTGGCTGCGGCGATCTGCTGCTGCAAACGCGCGTTTTTTTCGGCAACTCCGCGCGCCAGGTCTTCTTTGTGGCCGACAATTTTCCGGGCGATTTCCGGATCGGATAGCGCCAAAATCTGCGCAGCAAAGATAGCCGCGTTCATAGCTCCGGCTTTGTCGATCGCCATTGTCGCCACAGGAATTCCGCCCGGCATCTGAACCGTGGAAAGCAATGCGTCAAAGCCATTGAGCGAACTCGTTCCCATCGGGACGCCGATCACCGGCAACGTGGTGTTTGCCGCCATGACGCCAGCCAGATGGGCCGCCGCCCCTGCTGCCGCGATTAAAATTTTTAAGCCGCGTTTTGCGGCAGTGGTTGCATATTCATGCGCGCGGGCCGGCGTTCGGTGCGCGGAAACAACTTCAATTTCATAGCCAATACCAAACTTCTCAAGCGTTTTGGCCGTCTCGCTCATCATGGGGTAATCGGAATCCGAACCCATTAGAATTCCAACAAGCGGCTGCCAGCTATCAGGTGACGTCACTAGGATCTCCTCATTTAGTTTCAAGCTGTGCGCTGGCGCTGCGCCTTTTTGTTCCCTTCACAGCGCCGATATCGGTGCGGTAATGCGCCCCACGAATATCGATTTTTGTGACCGCCGTGTACGCGGTCGCGCACGCGTCGGCAAGCGTGGAACCGCGAGCGCAAACGCCCAGGACCCTTCCGCCGGTTGTGTAAAACACACCTTGATCCCTGCGCGTCGCGGCGTGCAGGATCACCGCGCCAGACACTTTTACGGCTTCTTCGAGGCCGTCGATGCGGACGCCAGTGATCGGGTTTCCCGGATAGCCTTTCGACGCCATCACGACGCATGCACTAGCCCCAGGTAGCCAGCGAACACGCGCATCGGCCAGATCGCTCGTTGCGGCCTTCATGCAGACCTCGCCGAAATCGAAATCGGCGCGCAAAAGAATCGCTTCCGTCTCGGGATCGCCCAGGCGGCAATTGTATTCGAGCACTTTTGGCCCGTCTGCCGTGATCATCAGCCCGAAATAAAGAAAGCCGCGATAAGGAATCCCCTCTTTGCGTAGTCCGGCGAGGGTCGGTTCGACGATTGCGCTGCGAATTTTGCGTTCGAGCGATGGCGGAAGAATATCATCCGTCGAATAGGCTCCCATTCCGCCGGTATTCGGCCCTTCGTCTTTGTCGAAGGCTCGCTTATGATCGCGCGTGGGAGCGAGTGGAATGAAATTCTTGCCGTCCGTCAAAATAATGTAGGAGAGTTCCTCGCCTAAGAGGCCTTGCTCGAGCAGCACGCGTCGGCCTGCTTCGCCATATTCGCCGAGCTCCATGAGACGGGTCAAAAAATCGGCAGCTTCGTCGGGCGAGGACGTCACAAGAACGCCTTTGCCAGCACAAAGGCCGTCGGCCTTGATTACAAGGGGCCATTCGATGGATCCGAGAACCATATGGGCATCGGCCGGCGTGTCACACATGCCGTACACCTCGGCTGTGGGAATCGAATGGCGCTGCATAAACTGCTTCGCGAAGATTTTGCTGCCCTCGAGCCGCGCCGCCTGCATGGACGGAGCGACAATCGCTAATCCGCGCCGATGAAATTCGTCAGCAATACCTGCCACTAGCGGAAGTTCGGGGCCGACGATGGTTAACTCCGCGCCCAATTTCGCGGCGAGGTCGGCTGCAGCGACGGGATCCTGCAAGTCGAGCGGAACACATTCGGCGTCCTGAACAATGCCGCCGTTTCCCGGAGCACACCAAATCTTGTGAACTGAGGCGCTATGCGCGAGGCGCCAGACAATTGCGTGCTCGCGTCCACCGCCGCCAATGACGAGAACTTTCATCGCTGATAAACAAAGAACGATACGGCGTCGGCTCAGCGGCTGTCAACAAGACTTCGGGATGCAAAACTGCGCATTCGGCTTGTCGCGTCGCGCTGAAAATGGTTTCATCACAAGATCGGTCTACAATGCATTGGGATTACGCCCTAATACTAGTCTTCCTCGGCGCGGTCGTGCCGCTCGTCGGCAGATGGCGCGTTGCACGGATTCTGCGCGGACCTGAGACAAGGCGGGCGGAGCGTCTGCGTCTCTACGCCTCCACAATTGCCTTTCAATGGCTCCTCACGGCTGCGATTGTCTGGCGCGCTGGAAGGCATGGTACGAGCAATCATACGCTGGGGTTGGCAGCTGACCGAGTTATCTTCACGGCGGTGATCTCCGCAGGACTGGTGGCCCTGGTCCTGACGAACCAGCTTGTAAGCCTGCGCCTCATTGGCAAAAGGCCCGAGGAGCTTCACAGCAAACTCGCGCAGGTGGCATTGCGAATCTTCCCCCAACATAATCTGGAGCGCCTAGTCTTCATTGGCGTTGTCGCAACCGTTGCCGTTTGTGAAGAGTTTATTTATCGAGGGTTCGTGCAGGGCCTTTTTACCAACATCTTTCGAAGTGCATTGGCAGGCGTACTAATCTCCGCGGGCATGTTCTCGCTTGCGCATTTATATCAAGGAAAGCGCGGCCTTATTGCTACTTGTGTAGTAGGATTGGTTTTCGGGGGCACTCGCGCGCTGACGGGCTCCTTGGTCCCGGGAATTATTGCCCATTTTGTAGTGGATTTCGTGGCTGCGTTCCTGTTTCCCCCGCGATTGCGAGCGGCCCTCGCTGCGGAAGGCTCGGAAACGAGTAGCCGGTAAGTTATCTTCCGAAATTATGAGTTTTCCGGACACAATCCTAAATGACGAAAACATCAGACGTGTCCTCGGGCGGTATGGCGTAGAAGCGGATCCAGAGCTTTGTCAAAAGGTTCGCATTTACATCTCTATTCTGCTTCAGTGGAATGCGAAGATCGCGCTAACGACCGTCACTGATCCAAGCGAAATCCTCCATGTTCATTTTGGGGAGAGCTTTTTCACAGCTAAAGCGGTCGGGATTAACAATGGTCGAGTCGCCGACATCGGAACGGGACCAGGATTTCCTGGCATACCTATCAGTATGGTCGCACCGGAGACTCAGCTGACTTTAGTGGAGGCGGTCGCGAAAAAGGCTGCTTTTCTTGGTGAAGTGCTGCGCAAATTGGACATCCACGGTGTCAACATTATGCGGTGCCGTATGGAGGAGATAAAATCCGACGTGGATGCGTTTGATTTCGTCACGGCTCGTGCCCTAGGGAAATATGATGAGCTGCTTCACTGGTCTAAAACGAGACTTTCCCAATTTGGAAAGATTGTCCTATTGCTGGGGAGAGCGGATGCTGAAGACCTGCTACAAAACGCTCAGTGGCTTTGGCATGCGCCGATAATTGTGCCGGAAAGCTCAGCGAGAATGATTCTTGTAGGCTCTCCGAAGCCAACTCCCTGATTTTTTTGCGTCTGCACTACGTTTCACATGGAAACACGTCACTTGACATGCGTCGCCGCCCGGTAGTTTCAGGTGGAACATACGCAAGACATTTTTCACGTTAAACCGGTCCTGCGCTCTAGTCCCTTTAAACAAGCCAAAAATCAGGGTGTACCGTTCCACGTGGAACAGTACGCCCAGGCAATAAGTGCATTTTGGGAGCTTGAGATACCCGAAGCGTCGCGTTCCACGTGAAACATATTGCTTCCGCACAAAAAGTTCTGGTACATTCCCGTACGTTTGGGGGAAATTTGGCTCGCATCATCGCGATAGCTAACCAAAAGGGCGGCGTCGGAAAGACGACAACAACCGTTAACCTAGGAGCCTCCTTCGCGGCTTCTGAGAAGAAGACGCTCATTGTAGACTCAGACCCTCAGGCAAATACCACGAGCTCCCTCGGATTCTCTAAAGATCCGGCGCGCCGCACGCTCTATCAGAGCCTGATTTTAGGCGAGCCCCTTGAGCGCATTGCTATCGATGCGCAGATCGATGGATTGGAACTTATACCTTCGGACAAGAACCTAGTTGGCGCTGCTGTTGAACTCGTATCGATGGATAATCGAGAATATCGGCTGCGGGAAGCTATCCGGCCTCTTCGCGACAAATACGAATATATTCTCATCGACTGCCCTCCATCGCTCGACCTTCTTACGTTGAATGCTCTGGCAGCGGCAGATGCGGTTATGGTTCCCATACAGTGCGAATACCTGGCAATCGAAGGCGTTTCGGAGCTCCTGGATACGCTTATGAGACTGCGCCGCACTATTAACCCGTCCCTGGAGATCGAAGGCATTCTTCTGACGATGTACGATGACCGCACGACGCTTTCTAAGCAGGTTGCAGCCGATCTGAGGAGCTTTTTCGGCGATAAGGTCTTTGAAACCGTGATTCCGCGCAATGTCCGCCTAGCAGAGGCACCGAGCCACGGAATGCCAGTGATATTCTACGACATACATAGTAAAGGCGCAGAAAGCTACATCCAACTCGCCAAGGAGGTTGTTACCAATGTCCAGAAACGCGCTGGGCAGGGGACTGAGCGCGCTGATTCGGGAGCCGGAAGCGGAGCCGCAGCTTCCGCCGCCAGCGCCGGTGTCGGTTCCAGCAGCATCGGGCGCAGCGACAGCAGCTCCGGCCCAGACACCCAATGAAGGCTTACTTCAGGTTGATATTGACCTAATCGATCCCAGCCCCTACCAACCGCGGACTCATTTCCGCGAACAGCCGCTGGAAGAACTGGCGCAGTCGATACGGGCGAGCGGAATCATCCAGCCGCTCGTTGTGCGCCGTATCGGCAATCGCTATCAATTGATCGCAGGCGAACGCCGCTGGCGTGCAGCGCAGCGCGCGCCGATCGGTCGCGTACCGGTCGTATTGCGAGACGTTCCCGAAGAAACCGCTTTAGAGATGGCGCTTGTTGAGAACCTTCAGCGCGAGGACCTGAATCCCATCGAGCAAGCGCGCGCGTTTGAACGGCTGATCGAAGAATTTAGCTTCACGCAGGAGGAAGTCGCGGAAAGAACCGGCAAGGACCGGGCGACAATTGCGAATTCGTTGCGTTTGCTTAAGCTCGAGGAAACGATTCAGGACATGCTGGAAGAAGGGCGTCTCTCGGCCGGCCATGCGCGGGCGCTGCTCGCGATCAACGATCCGAAAGAGCGATACGATCTGGCGCGGCGGATTACACGTGGTGGAATGACGGTTCGGCAGGTGGAACGGCTGGCGGCGCGCTCTTCGCGGACGCGTCCTGCACCAACCGTCACCATTGTCGATCCCAACACGAAAGCGGCTATCGACGAAATGCAGCGTAAGTTCGGCACAAAAGTGTTCGTGATGCCGCTGCGGCCCGGACGGCCAGGCCAGTTAATCCTTGAGTACTACGATCCGTCTGACCTCACACGCCTGTACGATCAGCTCATGAGAGAATAGCTCCACTGACGATGGCTTGGAGCTGGATCGAACGAAAGAAGCACGAAGCGGGCGAGTGGACCGGCTTTCTCGAGAAAGGTGTGCGTCTCGAGGGAAAGCTCGAAGCAGGTGGAACATTTCGCATCGATTCGGAAGTGAAGGCTGCAATTGTTTCGCACGATACGCTGATTCTTGGCGAGCACGCTTTGGTCGAAGGGGACATTGAAGGCAACATCGTCCTGATCGCCGGCCGATTCTCGGGAAAGATACAGGCACGAGGACGCGTGGAAATTCAGGCGCGGGCGATCGTCACGGGCGAGATCCAAACGCCATGCCTGATGGTCGAGCCGGGTGGGATCTTCGACGGCCAATGTCTCGTGCCTGTTGCGACACCAGACCTGCCGCCGCTCAGCATTCCTGTACGTTACATTCCAATGACGGCTGAAATCCCTGCCCAAAGTGCAACAAGTTGAAAATCTCCTAACCGCGGCATTTTCACTTCGCGCGGCAATTGAGTCGAAAGCCCTGCAAATGATGCGACAATAGACGCATGCCGAATTCAGCTTTCTACTTCTGTCTCGCTTAACAGTCATGGATCCCATTACGCACGGGATTGCCGGTTCGCTGCTTGGTAAAAGTCTTTTTTCCAAGCGCAACGGCCGGGTAGCGATCTTTGCGGCAACCGTCGGCGCTGTTTTTCCAGATGTCGATACGGTGGCGGATGTTGTGACACGTGACCCGCTGGCCATCGTGAAGTACCATCGCGGGATTACGCATTCATTTTTCGGTCTGCCGTTTTTCGCAGTGGGCTTGGCGTGGCTTACGCGGCGCCTCGGCAAGAAATTCGGCATCGAGACGCCCTCCTGGGCGATGCTCACGTTGATCTACGGCATTGGCATCCTGAGCCACATTCTGATGGACGGCACTACTTCCTTCGGAACCCGAATGTGGACACCGTTTTCGCAGCAGCGTGTGGCATGGGACCTGATTTTCATTGTTGACCTGGTTTTTACATCGATCCTGCTCGTCCCGCAACTCGTCGCGTGGGTTTATAGCAAGCGCGAGAAAAGCAGATCCCGCGCGTTATGGATGTGGATCTCTCTTACGGCGGGCGCGGTGCTCGGATGGACAGTGGCAAGAGCTGCGGGTTTTCCTTTTCACGCGTGGATCATCGCGGTTGCAAGCGTGGTGTTTGCGGCGAGTTTCTTTGTGCCCGGAATGGTTGGGGACGGTGGGGCCTACCGCGTCACGCGCGCCGCGTGGTGCAGAGCGGGCGTGTGCAGTGCGCTGCTGTATGTTTGCGCGTGCGGCCTGGCCCATCATACGGCGATGCAGAGCATCGTGACATTTGCAAATGGTCATCACCTCGATGTTGAGCGGATTGGCGCTTTGCCGCTTGCTCCTTCGATATTGGATTGGGGCGTCGGAATTCGTTCCAGAGACGGCGTTTACGAATCGCAGTTTGACTTGCGGCACGCGGGAGACGTGCCCGTCGTTTTCACGGCCGATTCTCCGTCGAACGCATACACCAAACGGGCGCTGATGTTGCCAAGCGTGAAACTCTTCTGGGGATTTTCTCGGTTTCCGACGATCCGCAGCCATTCGGAAAACGGCGACCAAATAGTAGACCTGGGTGAAAACAGGTTCATGAATCAGCGGCGCGGTCCGCAGCCATTTACCTATCGCGTCGTCTTCGATCCGGCTGGCCAAGTGATCGAAGAGGGGCTACTCACCGATGGCATGCTGCTACGCCGCATGCAGCCAATTCACGAGACTGCGGCACAAGGCGTGCGCGGACGGTAGCATGAAAGTTCTCGTATTCAGCGACATCCACAATAGCCGGAAAGCCTTGGAAGGGGTCGTAGCGCGAGAAGCGGATGTTTTCATCGACGCAGGCGACCTGGTGAGCTTTCAAAAGGGCTTGCCAGAATGCGGAGAGATACTCAAGCCGCTAGGCGAGCGGCTATGGGTATTGCCTGGCAATCACGAGAGCCATGATGACATGCGTTCGCTGTGCGCGTGTTACGGTTTCATCGACTTTCATCGCCAACTGCGGACAATTTCGTCTTCGGATGGTCCCACTTATTGGGCCGGCCTCGGCTACAGCAACATCACGCCGTTCAAAACGCCGGGCGAATATTCCGAAGAGCAGATTGCCGAAGCCCTTGCGGCGTTCGAGGGGCGCACACCGCTTTATCTCGTGATCCATGTGCCGCCGTACGGGACGAAGCTGGATGCCTTCGCGCCTGGCAAACACGCCGGCAGCACGGCGCTGCGAACCTGGGTCGAAAGAGTGCAACCCGTCCATTTGTTTTGCGGGCACATTCACGAAACTGCCGGGCTTTCCGACACGATCGGTGCAACGAAATGCGTGAACGTAGGCAAGCAAGGCGTGTTGTTTGAGATTTGAGTTGCCCTGAAGCGGCGTTCGCTAGCCGCAAGCGTGAATCGCAGAAACAAAATTCTGGATCGACGCAGCGTCGCTTCGGTCCTGAAAAGGGCGGATCGCCGCGATGCCTTTTGCTCCGGCGCGGATACAATCCAACGCATTAGTGCCGTTAATTCCGCCAATGGCGATGACGGGCACGCTCGCGAAGCGGCACACATCGCCGAGCCGATCAATTCCTTGCGGCGGGCCGAAGAGTCGCTTTGACGGCGTGTCGAATATCGGGCCGAAAAAAACATAGTCCACACCGTCTGACTGGGCAGTTCTTACTTCTTCGAGAGAATGGCAGGAAACCCCGATCAAAAACCCCTTCGGAGCCACTCCTGCCCGGCACCAATGGACAGTTGACTCAGCCGGAAGAGATTCGCCGCCCAAATGAACGCCCGCGGCGTCAGCCGCCACTGCCACGTCCAGCCTGTCATTTACAAGGATTCGAGACGCAGACGCGATGGTGGAGGCGCTCCGCACCGACTGGCGCACTAAAGTCAGTAGGCCGCGAGAGTACATGCCCTTTTCGCGAATTTGGATCCAATCCGCGCCAGCCGTGAGAGCTGTTCGTATTCGCTCGGAAAGAAAATACTCACGATCCACGCCAGAGGACGCCTGTCCGTCGGTTACGTAGCAAACGATGGGGCGATCACGGACGCTTGGCAATGGCGGCGGCTCTGTGACGGAAGGATTCAAGAGCGAGGAACACATTCATAACGCCAAGACCTGAAACGGCGCCCCGCAGATACGCGCTACGAAGGAACGCCCCTAAATCTGGGAACTGGATCACAAAATAGTTCGCCTGCCAAAACTCAGACCACGGCACGAGGATCAGCATGAGCCCGAGCTCAAGCCAAACAAGCAAAAGAAGAATGCGAGCGAGACGATTTGTCATGAAAAGAGAATTATGGGAGATTCCAGGCGGAACAGCAACCCTTAGCGGTGTTGGAGGGTGGCGATGCGGTCGGCTACGTCGCGATAATCGATATTCATTGCGTAGACTTGGCGGAAGCTATCGAGTGCCGCATTGGATTCGCCCGCCTGCTCAAGCGAAACACCCAAGTCATAGCGCAACGCGAGCGTAGCCTCCTGATCGAGTCCTGGAGTCTCAAGTGCTCGCTGGTACCACAGAGCGGCAATCTTGGGCTCTCCCTTATCGGCAAACGACAGTGCCAGCAGCGTGGAACAATTCATTGCGTAAGCGAACGCCTTGCCTTTTTGGATCGCCTTCGCAACCTTCTGAAATTCCCCGATGGCCTCGTCAAGCAGGCCCATCTCGCGGTAGGCGATGCCCAGGTTATAGTGCGTCTCCAGGTCCTCGTTTTCGTCCGAGCTCTCTTCCCCAAACTCATTCCGGAATTCCTGAAACACTTCGGATAGTTGATTGAGTGCTTCGGCAGTAACCGGTGGTACCGAGGACGAAGGTGCGGGTGGCGGCGGATGCGCTCCCGGCGGAAGGCTTCCTGCGGCCACCACTTCGGAGACAGGGCGCTGCGGCTTCTGCGATGCGCCATTGGCAGATGACCGCGCGGAACGGGACTCCGGCGGAGTGGGAGGCGCCATGTCGTCCAGCTCTGCCACAAGCTCGTTGATCAGGTCGTCCGTGCTTTGTGCGCCCGCTTTGCCAGGCTTTGCCTCTTCCACAAGTTCGAAATCAAATTCTTCAGCGGGTGTCGCGGCGGTATGGCTCTCTGCCGGCACCTCAGGGCTGGCTTCAACGATCGGGTCCAACGCATCCTGAGCCGCCGGCGCAACTGTGAATTCGTGCTCGGCTTCGGGCTGCGCGTCCGCGTCAATTACAAATTCCGCCGCATCTTCGTGTGCTGAGGGCGGAGGCGGAGCCGGAGCCGTTTGCTCCCGCCCGGAGGCGGTTTCGGCGGGCACCTCTTCGGTCGCTTCCGCAGTGGGCGCGTCGGAATCCTTAAGCATCGCTTCCCACTCATCCGAGAGGTCCACCTCCTCCGCGAACTCTGCTGGTTGAGCAACTGAGGTTGGCGCAACTGGATGACTTGCTGCTGCCACGGGAGCAGGCGAAGCCTGTTGCGCCGCGGCTTCGTGTTCGTCGCCAAGAGAAACGACTGGAATTTCGAACTCCGCCGGGCTTGCCTGCGATACCGCTGCAGGAGCAGGCGCTTCTCGGTGCACCGGAGCTGGTGCGGAAGGCGTTTCAACAGATGCGCTTGCGGACGCAGCCGGCTGCGAAGGCAAAGCCGGCGCGGCAGGCAGTTCTTCTTCCGTCATTCCGGCGGCTGTTTGGAAGCGCACGCGAAGCTCGGAGAAGCGCTCGGCATTCTGCGTATCCCCGCGCTGCGTGTAAATCTGTTCGAGTTGTGACGCGAGCTCGGCAGTGCGGCGCTCGTTCCCCGCGCCGAGATAAAAATCCAGCAGGCGCTCCAAAGTCGGCGTGTGTCGCGGCGCGCGCTCCAGTACGGTCTCAAGCAGATGTGTCGCTTTTTGCGTGAGCCCGTAACTTGAAAATAGATCGACGTCGGTTAGCGCCTGCGATATAAATCTTTGCGTATCTTCATCGATTGGCTCTTCCCTCACTGCCGCCGGCGCTTCAGTTTCTACCGGCGTGGCCCTTTCCTTTTTCGGCTCTGGTTCTGGATGGAGATCGACAAAAGGCACACTGGCAGGTGATTCTTGTTCCTCAGGTTCAGGTGCGTGCGCAACGGGAGTGGCGGATCTACCTTGTGCGCGGAGTCCGTTCAGCTTATCCGCTAAACGCTCGTCGTCCTTATTTCGGTCAATCAATTCCGCCGTAACCCGCTCGAGACGGACATGATCGCCGGAGGCCGAATAAATCTCCGCAAGCTGAGTCAATGCCGAGTTCAGGCGAAATGGGTCGCTGGTCGTGCGGCAAAAATCGGCGAGAGTCTCGAGAGGCTCCGGACTACCCGGCAGACGCTCGGCCGCGGCAGAGAGCGATTTCACATATTTATCCTGCTCGCCTGCCTCGATCATCGGATCGCGCAGTTCGGCGAGCAGCGGCAGTGCCTGCGCCGCGTGGCCGCTTTCGATCAATGCGTCAGCCACACGATGGAGCAAACCGCAGTGCGAACTGCCACGCAACAGCTGATTCCGGGCACGGTCGGCCACCTTTTGGATCTGCCCCGCCTTAAGCTCGAGGTCGATGATCAGGTTCGTAACTTCACCGCCGGCATCCGCATCCGGGTGCTGCTCAAATGCCGCGATAGCTTGTTCGGTCCTGTGAAGGGCAACAAGGCTTTTGCCCTTCAACAAAAGCGCGGCTGCGTTTGTTCCATCGACGGAGATCGCGCGCTCCGCCAGCTTTTCCGCTTCGTCGGCTTCGCCGCGGTCAAGCAGGCGTTGCCCATAATTTAAATATGTCTCCGCCGCTTCCTTCTTCTGCCCGAGAACGCCATAAAGCTCAGCGAGTCGCATCTGCACGCGCGGGCTTTCGGGTTCGACTTCCAGCAAGCGGTGCAATGCCTCTACGGCCTTCGGAGCCCGATTGGCCTTCAGATGAGCTTCGGCAATTTGCAAATAGAGCGGTCTCGCTTCGCTGAGCACACCCTGTTGCACGTAGAGATCGGCGAGTCTTTCCAGCGGCGCAAGCTCATTGGGAGCTAGCTTGGCAATCTTCTTGTAAATCGCGATAGCTTTGCTGTTGAAGCCGTCGCTGAGGTAGACCTGTGCGAGCCGCTCGAAATACTCGATGGCGTTGGGCATATCGCCCTGGCGCGCATAAAGATCGCCCACGGTCATCAACGTCGCCTGGTCCTTCGGATCGTGCCGAAGAATCTGGCGATATTCGCTGATGGCCTGAGCCACCTTGCCCTGGTTGAGATATTTCAGAGCGCTTTCGAGCGCCTTGTTCTTGTTAAATGCCATGGACCTTGACGAGCCAACTCCCCCAAGCGGCAAACCTGCACACGCAAAGCGGCTGAAATTGAAGGTTAGCACGCGTCAAGAGCAAGTCAACGCAGCCCGCGAGGGGAGTTGAGGAAGGGGATAACAGGGCGAAACGATGGGTAGGCCTGCGGAGTTAACTTAATCGCCGGTAAGCGATTCAGCTTCGGGTACTGCGAGGGGCAAAGGATCCTGTTTGGCGCTCGCAGCCCAGCAACCGGCCTCGCGCACAGGGGCATATGAGAACCGATGGATCGGGGTGGGGCCGTGGCGGCGGAGCGCATCGAGATGTTCAGGCGTCGCATAGCCCTTGTGCTGGGCAAATCCGTATTGTGGATACAGATCGTCCAATCCGGTCATGATTTCGTCTCGAAATACCTTCGCAAGTATCGAGGCGGCCGCAATGGAGACGGACCTGGCATCCCCGTGAATCAGGGCCCTCTGTTCAACCGGCAAATCCAGCTCGATCGCATCGAGCAGCAGGTAATCTGGTGAAGGATTCAGTTGAGAGACGGCGGCAACCATCGCCTGGCGGCTGGCCTGATAGATGTTCCACGCGTCGATGCGCGTGGAGTCAATCTCAGCGACGGCCCACGACAGTGCATGCTGGCGAATGCGCGCGGCAAGTTCGGTGCGGCGATCTGGGGTGAGCTTTTTCGAGTCGTCGAGGCCGACAATCCGTCGTCGCGGGTTGAGAATGACTGCGGCGGCGACAACGGGACCGCAGAGTGAGCCGCGGCCCGCTTCATCGAGTCCGGCGATGCGCATCCACCCGAGTTGACGAGCCTCGCGTTCGTATCGAGCCGAGCAGAGACGCCCCATCGGCGGGGATTCTAACACATGCTCTCGCGGATGCATTTCGTTTCGTGCCGTTTTTCGAGGCCGCCTGTGGAAAATCGGTTTGAAAAAGCAAAAGCCCGCGTCGGAAATCCGAAGCGGGCCCCTAATCCCCTCAAGTATTGCAGGTGTTACTCCGCGGACTTTCCTGCGGCTGCCGCGTCCACTCGTTCCACACGCTTGATGCGAGCGGCTTTGCCCTTCAAATTGCGCAAATAGTTCAACTTTGCCCGGCGAACGCGTCCCTGCCGAACCACTTCGATCGAGCTAATCATCGGCGAATGAACTGGAAAAATTCTCTCGACGCCGATTCCAAAGCTCACGCGGCGCACGGTGAAGCTCTCGCCCAGCAATTCCCCTCGACGCGACATCACAACGCCTTCGAACGGTTGGATGCGTTCCTTATCTCCCTCGCCTTCCTTCAGGCGAACGTGAACGCGGATCGTGTCGCCCGGTCGGAACGCGGGATGGTCCTTGCGAACTTGGGACTCCTGCACTTTGGCGACTATCGGTTTCATGGCTATTTATTCCCTGCAGACCCGCTCAGGTGGGGCCAGCACACAACGCACAATCGCCGATTATAGCCGAATTCCAGCCTGACCCAAAGAGATTTAAAGGGATGAGTAGCGTCTTGTGGTAAGGAGATTGGGAACGACTGCGGGTACCAAGTAGCCAACCACAGCCCTGAGCGGAGCGCTCAGGCACTAATGAGTCGCCTTCGGCATTTGCGCAGCGATGGATTCCGGAACGTAAACGGCGATCACTTGCAGCGTGTTTAAGTCAGGCTTCGTGTCACTAGGATAGCGGTATTCCAGGGTGTAGGAGACGATATCGTGATGCGGATTTTCCCACTGGGCCATCCACGAGTTGACCGTAGTCGTCGGTTTCCTTGTCGTATCATTGAACTGCTGCCACCCGCTGACATGCGATGACGGAATAGATGGGTTCCAAAAGTCTGCCTTCAGCGGCTTCCATCCGGCTATGCGAAGTTCCTCGGCAATTGTCTTCAGCGCCGATTGTGCAGGATAGTCGACAAACACCTTGTAAATCACCTGCGGCCTTCCTTGAAAAATCACGTATTGGACATCGAATGCCCTGGGTAAAACGACTAAGGATTTAGGGTGATTCTCGGCACTTCGCGTGTCTTGGCACCAGCACATCCCGCCGACTGTTAGCACTAATACAAGTCCCAAGAAGCATTTTTTGCGCAGAGGGAACATGCCGTAACCAACAATACAAAGGAGTCCCGCGCACTGTCGAGAGGCATGGAACTGGGTGGTTACGGCGAAGCCAATAGGTCGGGACGATTGCGGCGCGTCTTCCCCAGCGCTTGTTCGCGCCTCCAGCGCCGGATCTCTTCATGATTGCCGCCTACGAGCACTTCCGGCACATCCCATCCGCGAAACAATTGCGGCCGCGTGTAATGTGGGAAGTCGAGAAGCGTCCGGCTGGCGGCGGGGCCAACACTCTCACGTTCGCCATTTCGCTTTGGCACGCGATCCAACCTCTCGCTGAAGGATTCATTGACGGCTGAATCTTCGTTGCCAAGGGCGCCCGGAATCAGCCGCGTCACAGCATCAACTACCATCGCCGCGGGCAATTCCCCGCCCGAAAGCACGAAATCGCCAATCGAGAGTTCGTCTGTCGCAAGATGCTCTGCCACTCGCTCGTCAACGCCTTCATAGCGTCCGCAAATCAAAACAATGCGTTGCAGACCAGCAAAACGCCGCGCCGTCTCCTGCCGAAAAAGCTTGCCCGCCGCAGAAAGCAACACGATGGCAGTTCCCTGGGGCAAAGAAACGCCTTCTCCACCGAATAGTGATTCGACAGCTTCAAAAATAGGCCCGGGTTTCATTACCATGCCTTCGCCGCCGCCAAACGGCCGGTCATCCACTGTGCGATGGCGATCATGCGTGAAATTCCGCAAGTCATGGATGTGCGTCTCGATCAGACACGCTTCCCGCGCGCGCCGCACGATGCCGTAGTCGAGCGGACCAGCGAAAAATTCTGGGAAAATTGTGATGAGATCAAAACGCATAAACGCGTCGCAATGAACTCTGTGCAAAAAAGCTGCGGAAATCGCGTACAGTCTACGACAGCACTCGTCGTTTAGGAATTGGCGTTCAAATCGAGAAGGCCTTCCGGTAGCGCCACCGTGATTCGGCGCCCAACAATATCAATGCTGGTGCAAATATCTTGCGCGAGCGGGATCAGCAGCTCACCCGACGCTGAATCCACCACAAGGTTCGGCGTCCCCGAAAGATCTTCGCCGATGAACTCCACTTCGCGTACGCGTCCTAATACACGTACGCCCGCTTCAATCACTTCGCAACCGGCTAGATCGCTAATGTAGTAGCTGCCCTGCGGAAGGGGAACGCGCTCAGCGAGCGGAATCTGCACCTCAAGTCCCACAAGCCGCTTCGCATCGTCAATGGAATCGCTTCCCTGGAAATGAAAGATTGCCTGCCCGCCGCGGCTCCGGCTAAGCCAGCACGATTGGACACGAACGCTACGCGCACTATCGCGGGCGACATGCGATGCGGGGTTAAACAATTCGACGCAGGTAAGGCGCTTAAGGCGCTCGGGAAAGTCGGTGAGGATTTCAGCGGCTACCTCACCCCTCACGCCATGTGGCCTGAGGATTCGCGCGACGGTAAGGTAGGCCGCTCCGATGTTCACGCTATTCCAGAATCTCTAGCGTATATCTCTTTTTCAGCTTCATCCCCGCGGCTCCTAAAAGAGTGCGGATCGATTTGGCCGTTCGCCCTTGCTTGCCGATCACCTTCCCCAGATCTTCCGGATGGACCCTTAACTCAAGGACGGTTACCTGTTCCCCTTCTATGGCCTTAACTTGAACTTGTTCTGGATGGTCTACGAGTGCCTTAGCAATGGATTCGACCAGCTCCCTCATCACACTTCCTCCGAGCTTGACGCGCGCAGGAGAGAAGTACCCACTCGAGCGTGTGTACGAGCGACGATGTCACTACAATTGTAAGATGTTCTCAGGCAGGTTTACGGTTGCGCAAAAAGCTCCGCACCGTATCGCTGGGCTGGGCGCCTTTGCTCAACCAGTATTGCACACGCTCGTCTTTTAAGGAAATCGAGGCAGGCTTCTTCGAGGGGTCGTACGTTCCTACGATTTCCACGAACCGGCCGTTGGCCGGCCGCGTCTTCTCCGTCACCACCACCCGGTAGAACGGATGCTTCTTCTTCCCAATTCTGGACAACCGAATCATCAACACTAGCAACTCTCCTAGTTACAGCGAATCCCCCAAGTATAGCGGACCCGCGACAAATCACCAATCGCAATCTGCTTG